>CAZGCF010000001.1:0-18820 GCA_964524095.1 uncultured Campylobacterales bacterium
GGTAGAGTAAGTTCTTAAAAACTTTTGCTCCAAGATAATCTTGCAAAGATGAAAATCTTTTTAAATAGGCTTCTAAGACAGCTCTTTGAGAGATATCTAACTTTTCAAAAGATTTTATGGAAAAATCAAAATCCATTTTTTCAATGAACTCTTTATACTCTTTTAGTGCTTTGTAGTGTTGAGAGACTTTTTGAAGCTCCTTTTTTAGTATCTCTTTCATAGGTTCACCCTTTTTATTTGATAATCCACCCTTTAAACTGATTAACAAAAACTTTTGCTGAGCTCTCTGCAAAATTTTCTAAATATTGTTCAAACTTACTCTTCTCTTTCCACTTTGCATCTTTAACTCCACTAAGTTTTTTTGTTAAATCTTTAGCCTCTTTAATTGAACCAATCTCATCGATAAGTCCAACCTCTTTGGCTTTGTAGGCAATGAAGATTTGAGCATCGGCAAACTTTTTATACTCTTTTGGATCAAGATGTCGTGCTTTGGCAACATCATTGATAAACATCTGATAGATATCGAACACATGGGTCTCAATAGCCTTTCGCTCCTGCTTAGTCCACTCTCTAAAAGGTGTTCCTGCCTCTTTATAGGCACCCGCTTTGACCACTTGTGGTTGAACACCTACTTTATCAAGTAATCCATGAAGATTCATCCCCTCCATAATGACACCAATTGAGCCAATTGTAGCGGCTGGGTTTGCTATGATTTTGTTAGACCAGATTGAAGCGTAGTAGCTTCCACTTGCCATTGTTCCTGCGGCATAGGCAACAACAGGTTTCTTCTCTTTTAGCCGTTTTACAGCTAGAGCAATCTCTACAGATGGTGCAACTGCACCACCAGGGGAATCTACAATTAGTAGAACACCTTTTATATTTTTATCTTTTGCTAAATCATCAAGATTCTTTACAACCTTTTCAGCACTCATTATTGGACCTGAAACATTAACAGTAGCAAGATTTGACATATTTATTGATGAGTTATCTTTTGGTGCAAAGATAAGTATCAAGATCAAAATGAAAATGAGTGACTTGAAGTAGTTTTGAATAAAACTAAGAGTCGCAGTAATTGGACTAAAAAGTTTTTTGAAAAAGTTAAGCATATTTTTCTCCTGAAATGTAAATTTGTGTAACATTGCTTGTATGAAGGATCATCTGTAGAGGCAACTCTTCAATAGAGTCTGGCAATCTATCTAATTCAACTACAACTATATCAGCCCAATTTCCCTCTTTTATCTCTCCTATAGGAAGATTTAAAGCTTTTGCTGCTCTAGAAGTAACCGATTTTAAAAGATCAAGAGCCAAAGATTGAAGATCCATTTCGCTATGCATCATAAGAGCTGATCTCATCTCATCCCAAAGGTTGAGTGAGCTGTTTGAGCTGAGTCCATCTGTACCAAGCAACCATGGAATTTTTGAATTATTTAGTTTCTCCAGTTTTAGACGTCCGCAACCAAGCAGTCTGTTTGAACGAGGACAGTGTATAATAGTGTGTCCTGCGGTGGCAATTTGATTTAACTCCTCATTATCTGCCCATACAGAGTGGGTAAGAAGCACTTTATATCCATCTAACTCTTTTAAAAACTCTTTAGCGGTAGTAAGAGGTTTGGTTTGATTTAAAAAGTTTTCAAAGAACTCTTTAAATGGACCATCCCCTTTTTCTAACCACTCTCTCTCAATAGATGATTCTAAAAAGTGAGCACTTAAAGGCTCATCTTCAATATTTTGCAATATCTTTTTCATAAGAATAGGATGAACAGAGTATGGAGAGTGTATAGCAACTGCAGGAATAAATTTATCATTTGCCAATTTGCGACTTTCATTTAGTCGTTGTAGAAAATCTGCATATAGAGCATCTACGGCAGAGGGTTGGGAGCCTATTGCTTCATTAAAAAATAGAACTCTTTGAGGTGCAGACAAACAGGCACGCAGATCATTGCCGTAACTACTTATTGCTCCAAATGTTGTTATGCCACTAGCTAACATCTCATCTATCTGTCTTTTGTAGCATCTAGCTTTGCAAGAGTCAACCAATACATCTCTACTCTTTATAACACTATTTAACCAAGTCATAAAGTTTCCATAAGATAGATGTGTAGTATTGGCTCCAAATTCCAGATGCACATGGGGGTTAATAAGACCTGGCAAGATAGTTGAGTTTTTTCCAAGATCTATAAATTTGGCATCAGGGTACCTCTTTTTTAAGGATTCACTGCTATCTACTGCCAATATCTTATCTTTAAACAGGATGGCTCTATCTTTAAGAAATCTATTACCGTCAAACAACCAATCTGCTGTTAAAATTTTCACTTTAGAATTCCTTCTTAAATAGTTACTCTATTTTTAGTCAAGATTATGGCAAATAAAGGTAAAATATATCATAAATCTGACTAGATTCAAAAAAATAGTAATAAAAAGCTTAGTAAGCTTTTCAAATATGGTCAGATAAATTTCATAAAAAAAGGGAAGATGATGAAAATAGTGGTTATTCAAGGTCCAAATCTAAATATGTTAGGTGTTCGTGAACAGAATATTTATGGTCCAATGAAATTAGAGCAAATTCATGAACAGATGAGAGGGTTTGCAAATCAAAATGGTGTTGAAATAGAGTTTTTTCAAAGTAATCTTGAAGGTGAATTGGTAGATAAAATTCAAGAGTGTTTAGGTGATGCTGATGGGATCATTATCAATCCTGCCGCATATTCACATACATCTATAGCTATAAGAGATGCTATATCGGCAGTATCACTTCCAACAATAGAGGTGCACATCTCAAATATTCATGCACGTGAAGAGTTTAGACAAAAGAGTTTGATAGCACCTGTTTGTGCTGGACAGATTAGTGGGTTTGGACCTTTTAGTTACCATTTGGCTATGGTAGCAATGTTGCAGATCTTAAATGAGATAAAAGCGATGAAAGAGATGCAACAGAAAAAACAGGCTGGACAGGCGTAAGTCGTGAACTATATTCTCCGGGATGAAAATGCCATCTATTATGAGTGCGGTTATAGTAATGATAATGCACTCTTTTTATGCCTGGGGAGTGAGAAATGGCTCATTACAGATAGCCGTTATGCATTAGAGGCAAAAGAGCAGATAAAGGGTGCCGAAGTTGTTGAGGCACCTGATCTGTATAAAATGGCAAGAGATATATTAAGAGGTTGTAGTGTAAATAGAGTATATTATGATCCAAAAGAGTGGAGTGTTTGGGCTGTAGAGTTACTTAAAAAGAGACTTCCTTATCTATATTTTTTGCCAAAACCTGACTTCTCTCATAAAAAACGCATCATAAAGAGCAGTGAAGAGATTGCACTTATTAAAAGGGCTGTAGAGATTGGTAAAGAGGGCTTTAATAGTTTTGCAGATTATATTAGTCGTCATGGATTAGGAAAAAGTGAACTATTGTTGCACTTTGAAGCAAAAGCAGAACTTAGTCATAGAGGAGAGTATGATCTAAGTTTTGATCCAATAGTAGCAATTAATGCAAATGCTGCAAAACCTCATGCCAAACCTTGCAATATAGAACTAAAATCTAAAGATCTACTGTTGGTAGATGCAGGAGTTAAATTTAAACGTTACTGTTCAGATAGAACACGGACAGCTTTTGTAAATGAGTATATAAGCTTTGAACTAGACCAAAACTTCTCTTCACAAAAGGTTCAAAAAGCTTATGACTTAGTAAGAAAAGCTCATGATACAGCCATTAAAAAAGCTCGTGCAGGAATGACAGGAGCTGAGATTGACAGATTGGCTAGAGAGGTGATTGAGAAAGGTGGAATGGGAAAATATTTTGTTCACTCTACAGGGCATGGGGTAGGTTTAGATATACATGAAATGCCATATATCTCATCACGTTCTCAAACAGTTGTAGAGGATGGTATGGTTTTTACTATAGAGCCTGGTATATATCTACCTGATGAGTTTGGAATACGCATAGAGGATATGGTAGTAATGCGTAATGGAAGAGTGGAGGTTTTATGAGACTCTTTACATCAAAACTCTTTCCTGCAATATTTGATAGTGTAGGTTTAAAACATAATGCCACTATAGGAATAGGTGGAAATATTGGTAACAGTGTTTTACTTTTTGAAAAGGTTGTTCAATATCTGCAAAAAGGTAAACAAGTAAATATAATACAGACAGCTCCACTTTTAAAAAATCCGCCATTTGGATATATAGAACAGCCTGATTTTATAAATTCTGTAATGGAGATAGAGACAAATTTGTCTCCATCTCAACTGCTTAAATATCTTTTATGGGTAGAGAAACGTTTTGGTAGAAAACGAACATTTAAGAATGCACCTCGTACATTAGATCTCGATATAATATTTTATGACAAACTACATTTAAAGAGTATGAGATTAACTGTGCCACATCCACATTTTCACAAACGTGAATCTGTAATGATTCCTCTGAGATTTTTGAAGGATTGAGAGTATGAAATTGATGACCTTTACGGCACCAACACCGGCACAAGCACTTAAAGCGGCACAAAAAGAGTGCGGTGAAGATGCTTTAGTTGTCAGTACTAAACAGATTCAGAAAAAGACATTGACGCAACCTGCAATCTATGAGGTTGTTGTTGCTGTTGAAGATAGTAAGAGTGAACCTGAAAAGCCTAAGCAAAATTTTAGACCTAAACAAAAGGTTAAACCGCAAAAAAGTGAACGTTTAATTGATGATCCAGAAGAGGTATTGGTAAATATATCTGAAGCTGCAAGACAGATCTCTGAAATTGCAAATGTTTCAAAACCCATACAAAAAAAGGGTAAGGAGAGGTTTGAGGTAAGAGATGAAAAAGTTGAAATATCCTCTTCATACAGTAAGCGTGAACTTGAAGAGCTACAAGCTATAAAAAAAGAGCTTGGAAAGTTAGCAGATAAAGTTAAACTTATTCAAAATATGGTTTGGGAAGAGAAGAAGCCAGTAGTAAGCAATGGAATGATACCTCCTGAATTTGCAGAGATATATAGAATTGCAAAAACAAGTGGTATGGATAGTTTACATTTAGATGAGATAATGAGGCTTACTCTTGAGCATATGCCATTGCAGATGCGTACATCAACTCAAACGGTAAGAAGATATTTTAAGACACTGCTTAGAAAAATGGTGCCAGTTCGTCTTGAACAGGAGTTAACACCTCCTCAAAAAAAGATTATGATGTTTGTTGGTCCAACAGGTGTAGGTAAAACTACCACTTTAGCTAAACTTGCGGCTAGATATGCATACTTAAAAGAGAAGAAGTATAAAGTGGGCATAATAACATTAGATACCTATAGAATAGGTGCAGTAGAGCAGTTAATGCAGTATGCAAAGATGATGCGCATTGGTATAGAAGCAGTAGTAGATCCTCCGGAGTTTATCACAGCTTTGCAAACACTTAGGCATATGGATTACATCTTAATTGATACAGTTGGAAGTAGTCAGTATGACAAAGAGAAGATAGATAAGCTTCAACAATTTTTAGTTTCGCATACAGAGATAGGAATAGATGTGAGTTTAGTATTAAGCGCACCAACAAAGCTTGAAGATATGCGTACTATATATCGAAATTTTTCACCGTTAGGTATAGATACGCTTATATTTACAAAATTGGATGAGACATTAGGGTTTGGAAATATATTTTCTTTAGTATATGAGACTGAAAAGCCAGTTAGTTATCTGTCTGCTGGGCAGGAAGTACCTGATGATTTAGTGTGTGCCGATAGTGATTACTTAGTAGAGTGTATGCTTACTGGTTGTATCAATAGGGGGGAAAAATGAGTACACAAGCAAGTCGTCTTGAAGAGTTGATTGATAAGAGCCATTCTCGTAAACATTCGGCAAGGGTTATTGCCATTACAAGTGGTAAAGGTGGTGTAGGTAAAAGTACATTAAGTGCTAATATTGCTTATATTCTTGCCAAAAAGGGGTATAAAGTTGGCTTGCTTGATGCTGATATTGGGTTGGCAAATTTAGATGTTATGTTTAATGTACGTGCTGATAAAAATATTTTGCATGTACTTAAGGGTGAGGCTGGATTTGAAGAGATTATTATTAAATTAGATACAAACCTATATTTAATACCTGGTGAGAGTGGTGATGAGATTCTGAAATTTTCAGATGCAATTATTGTTAACCGTTTTATAGATGAAGCTGAGGTTTTAGAAGGTTTAGACTTTTTAATTATCGATACTGGAGCCGGTATTGGTGATACAATTCAAATGTTTCTAAAAGCTGCTGATGATGTAATTGTTGTAACAGTTCCAGATCCTGCCGCTATTACAGATGCATATGCCATGGTTAAAGTTATTAGTAAGCTTAAAGAGAAGATTTTTATGATTGTAAATCAAGTAAAAAGCTCTAAAGAGGGTGAAAAGATATTTGGTACAATAAAGAAGGTTGCTTTAGGAAATATTGGAAATGGTCTGGAGCTAAATTTGCTTGGTTCAGTACGTAGTGATCCTTATGTAGCACGAAGTGTAAAACAGCGTGTATTGGTCTGTAAGGAGATGTCAAATATTGCACCTTCAAACGATATATCTTCAATTGCTGTTGGCTTGATAGAGAAAAAGGAACAGAAAATGCTTGTAGATAATCAAGAAGGCGGTATTGGATCATTTTTCAAAAGGTTGCTTAACCAGTTTTGAGTGCCGCCAATATGGTTGGAGTGGCATATGCGGGAAACAAACTTTTTCTCTTTTGGCGTTGTTTTTGGATTTTTCGCAGGACTTCTTATAGCAATAGGTATAAGTAACGATATATTGTCGATAATTCCAATAACATTTGTGATAACATTCTTTTTCTATCTGTTATCACACATTAGCGTTGCCCTCTTTTTACGTTTTACTGAATTTAATCAGATCCATTTTGAGAAAGAGTCGTATGAAAGAAAATTGGATTATTTCTTTGATCAAATTAAAAAGCGTGAAGTTGAGGTAGATTCCAATTATGAGTTTATAAAAAGCATAGAAGAGTCAGCAACTAACAGCGAAAAGAGTGAATGATGGTAAAGCGAGGATATGATACTCAGATACGCTATTATCAGGATGAGCTTGCTATTCAGTATCTTCCAGCAGTTAAAGCTATGGTTTTTAGATTGAAAGAGCGTCTGCCCCAGTCGGTAGAGTTTGATGATCTTGTAAGCATTGGCGCAGAGGAGTTAATAAAGCTTGCAAGACGCTATGATAGGGAGCAGAACGACTCATTTTGGGGATATGCTAAAACAAGAGTTTATGGTGCAATGCTTGACTATCTTCGTTCATTGGATATTGTGAGTCGTGCAAATAGAAAACTTATAAAACAGATAGATGAAGTTGTCGAACAGTACTTAGATGAGAATGGTGTTGAACCAGACAATAGTTATATTGCAGAGGTTTTAGATGAAGATATAGAGAAGATTAAAGAAGCGCGTAGAGCGGCGGCAATCTATAATGTGCTACCACTGCATGATCAGTTGGAGAGTCAAGAGAGAGATACTTTATCTATGATAGAGCAGGAGGAGTTAATTGACAAGATCATGGATATATTGGCTACTATGCCAAAGAGAGATCAATTGATAATGCAGTTGTACTATTTTGAAGAGTTGACCTATAAAGAGATATCTGAAGTTTTAGATATTACACCATCAAGAATTTCACAAGTCCATAAGCGTGTCGTTTCAAAAATTAAAGAGAGTATAGGATAGAGTAATGGCAGATATACTTAGTCAAGAAGAGATAGATGCGTTACTCGAAGCTGTTGAAGATGAAGGTACTCCTGAGGTATTAGAGGGAAATGCTGAAGTTTTTGATCAAAGACAGATAACTCTTTACGATTTCAAACGACCAAACAGAGTATCTAAAGAGCAGTTACGTGCATTTCGTGGAATTCACGATAAAATGGCAAGATCTTTGGCTTCTCAAATCTCTTCAGTAATGCGTTCAATTGTTGAGATTCAGCTTCACTCTGTTGACCAGATGACATATGGTGAGTTTTTGATGAGTTTGCCAAGTCCTACAAGCTTTAACGTATTTTCTATGAAGCCATTGGATGGAAGTGGAATTTTAGAGATCAACCCATCCATTGCATTCCCAATGGTTGACAGACTGCTTGGTGGTAAAGGTGAACCATATGAGGCATCTAGAGAGTTTACAGATATAGAGTTGAATCTGATGGATACGATTTTGCGTATTATAATGGGAACACTAAAAGAGGTTTGGGCACCTGTTGTAGATATGTATCCAGCTATAGAGTCAAAAGAGTCGAGTCCAAATGTTGTGCAAATTGTTGCTCAAAATGAGATTGTTGTAATGGTTGTTATGGAGCTTGTAATTGGACACTCAAGCGGTATGATGAATATATGCTATCCTGTGATTGCATTAGAGTCAATTTTAAATAAGTTAGCAAGTCGTGACTTTTTACTTAGCGAAACAAGTGCCAAAAAGAGTAGAAATAAAGAGCTAAAAGCTTTAATGGGTGGTGCAAGAGTCTTTTTAAACGCCTTTTTAGGTACTGCAGAGTTGACATTGAGAGAGTTGTTGTCGTTAGAGAAAGGTGATATAGTTAGACTAGATAGACCAGCAGATGATAAAGCTATTGTAAATGCTGATGGAAAAGATAGATTTATAGGTAAAATTGGTCTTAAACGCTTTAGAAAGTCTATTGAAATAACCGAAGTTCTAATAGATGAGCATGACGAAGTTAAAGAGCTTCTTGAAAAAATTGAGGCTGAGCGTAGAGCTAAATTGGCAAATACATTAGAGACAACAGATGAGGAGGTAGTCAATGGCTGATTGGATAGAACTATTCTCTAATGAGACTGCCGCAACCATTGAAGGATTGACAGGTCAACGTCCTGATGTTTCATTGAGAAACAAAGAGACTGTAACAGACATATCAAATATCATAGCCCCTATGTCTGTCAGTGAAATTGCTGTAAGTGGCGATATAAAAGGGAAGATAGCTGTTGTTATACCTCCTATGATTGGTACGGCACTGCCTGATATGATGCTAGGTGGAGAGGGTGAGAGCAAACCTGAGATGGATAGTGATGATCTGGATGCTGTTAAAGAGATAGTTTCAAATATATTTGGATCTCTTGCAACTGCAATGAAGGCTCAAAAAGAGTTTCCTGATCTCTCTTTTGAAGTTACAGATATAAAATTTTATAATGAGGGAGAAGAGATTACTCTTGATGGTTATAAAACTTTAATGGCATACCGATTCTCTCTTGGTGTAATAAATGGTGTTTTTATGGTGCTACTGGATGAGGCACTATCTAAACTGGTTGAAGAGAAAACTTTGGAAGATGGAGATGTTTCTAAAATGGCTGAGCAAAATGGGGTTTCAGCTGCAATAAATGATGTTGATATGCGAAATATTGGACTGATTTTAGATGTAAAACTACCTCTAAAAGTGCGTATTGGAAGCAAAAAAATGCTTTTAAAAGATGTTTTAGCAATGGATATAGGATCAGTTGTTGAGCTTGATCAGTTAGCAAATGATCCACTGGAAGTTTTAGTTGATGACAAAGTAGTTGCCTATGGAGAAGTTGTAATTGTAGATGGAAACTTTGGTGTACAGATAACACATATAGGATCGAAAAGGGAGACATTAGAGAAGCTTAAAGGATAAAGTAAAAAATTTGGGGGGAGAGAAATGGCTAAAAAAGTACTTGTTGGGATGAGTGGAGGTGTTGACTCTACAGTTACAGCTAAGCTACTAATAGATGCCGGTTATGATGTAGAGGGTGTTTATATGAAACTTCACAACAAAACCGGCTACCACGAAGAGAATTTCAAAAGAGTGGAGTATGTGGCTGACTATTTAGGAATCAATGTTTCAATGCTTGATCTCTCAAAAGATTTTGAAGAGAGTGTATATAAACCATTTATAGAGAGTTATAGAGCAGGTTATACTCCAAACCCTTGTGCAAACTGTAATCGCCAAATAAAATTTGGAAAGATGTTTGAGTATGCTGACAAAGTAGGAGCAGATTATCTAGCAACAGGTCACTATGTAAGACACGACGGAAAGTATATTTTAACAGCAAAAGATGAGAATAAAGATCAAAGCTACTTTCTTTTCGATATAGACAAAAGCATCATTCCTCGACTTATTTTTCCTTTGGGCGAGTGGAGAAAAGAGGATGTAAAAGCCTATGCATCTAAAATTGATGCACTTAAAAATTTTGCAGAACAGAAAGAGTCAAGTGAAATATGTTTTGTAGAGACAACATATGTAGATGTTTTAAAAGAGCATATGAATGTAGATATGCCGGGTGAAGTTTTAGATATTAATGGCAATGTTATAGGGCATCACAAGGGTTATATGCACTATACCATAGGCAAACGGCGCGGTTTTTTTGTAAAAGGGGCACACGAACCTCATTATGTCAAAGAGATAAAACCTGAAACTAACCAAATTGTAGTTACTACGCAAGATACTCTACTTGCTAAAAAGATAGTTATAGAGCGACTAAATATGATGGATGATCGAAAAAGCTTTTTGTGTGATGTAAAGATCAGATACCGCACAAAACGGATCAAATGTCAAGTAGAGATAGATGAAGAGGGTAGAGGTGTAATCTATCTTAATGAGCCAGTTTATGGAGTTGCAGTAGGTCAAGCGGCAGTATTTTATGATGATGAAAAACTGCTTGGCGGTGGTTGGATTATAGGTTCAGAGTAAATTTTTAGAATGAAAAGTTAAGAGAGCATTGGGTATAATCGCGTTAACAAAAAAGTCAAAGGTTGTATATGCGCGGATATAAAATTTTTGCGGGAACTGCTTCTGAGTCGTTTGCTAAGGAGATTAGTAAATATCTTGATGCACCTCTTAGCGGTGCCAATATCAGCCGTTTCAGTGATGGTGAGATCGGTTGTCAAATTAGTGAAAGTGTACGTGGTCGTGATGTTTTTATTATTCAATCAACGGGTGCACCTTCAAATGACAACCTAATGGAACTTCTTATAATGACTGATGCACTTAGAAGAAGTTCTGCAAAGTCAATAAATGCTGTTGTTCCATACTTTGGGTATGCTAGACAAGATAGAAAAGCAGCACCTCGTGTGCCTATTACTGCAAAGTTAGTTGCAAATCTTATTCAGACTGCAGGAATTGATCGTGTTATTACAATGGATTTGCATGCTGGTCAGATTCAGGGATTTTTTGATATTCCTGTAGATAACTTATATGGAGCAATTCTTTTTATCAACCATATAAAATCTAAAAATCTTGAAGATCTTGTTGTAGCAAGTCCAGATATTGGTGGCGTTGCACGGGCAAGATACTTTGCAAGTCGCCTTGGTGTTGATATGGCAATTGTTGATAAACGCCGTGAGAAGGCTAATGTAGCTGAAGTTATGAATATTATAGGTGATGTTGCAGGTAAAAATGTTGTTTTGGTTGATGATATGATCGATACAGCAGGAACCATAGTAAAAGGTGCTGCAGCACTTAAAGAGCATGGTGCTAAAAGTGTAATAGCTTGTTGTACCCACCCGGTACTTAGTGGACCTGCTTACGATCGTATTAGAGATGGAGAGTTAGATGAATTAATAGTTTCAGATACTCTACCTCTAAGAGAGCAGTGCGATAAAATTACTGTTTTACCTGCTGCACCTGTATTTGCAGAAGTTATTCGCCGTGTATATCATAATGAGAGTGTTAACTCTCTCTTTTCATAAAATTTAAAATAAAAAAGGGTGTTTGTGCAAAAGAGTATTCGCAACTTCTCTATTATCGCCCATATCGATCACGGTAAGAGTACATTGGCTGATCGCATCATTCAAGAGTGCGGAGCTGTAACAGAGCGTGAACTTGGTACTCAAATGATGGACACTATGGATATTGAGCAGGAGCGTGGTATTACGATCAAGGCTCAAAGTGTCCGTTTAACTTATGCAAAAGATGGGCAAGCTTACATCTTAAATCTCATCGATACTCCAGGTCACGTTGATTTTAGTTATGAAGTTAGCAAGTCACTAGCTTCAAGTGAAGGGGCTTTGCTTGTTGTTGATGCATCACAGGGTGTTGAAGCACAGACTATTGCCAATGTTTATATTGCATTGGAAAATGATCTTGAGATTATTCCTGTAATTAATAAGATAGATCTTCCTGCCGCAGATCCAGATAGAGTAGTAGAAGAGATTGAACAGACTATCGGTCTTGATTGCAGTGGTGCTATTTATGTAAGTGCCAAGACTGGAGTAGGCATTAGAGAACTGCTTGATGCAATAGTTGATCGTGTACCTCCACCTAGCGGAGATGAAGAGGCACCTACTAAAGCGATCATCTATGATAGTTGGTTTGACAACTACCTTGGAGCATTGGCACTTGTGCGTGTCTTTGATGGTTCTATAAAAAAGGGGCAGGAAGTACTCATTATGGGTACAGGCAAAAAACATCAAGTACTTGATCTTACATATCCACATCCGATAAAGCCAACAAAGACAAAAGAGATCAAAACCGGTGAAGTTGGAATTGTCGTACTTGGGCTAAAGAATGTAAGTGATGTTGCTGTTGGCGATACAATTACAGATGCCAAAAACCCTACAAAAGAGCCTGTAGGAGGGTTTCAAGAAGCCAAACCATTTGTTTTTGCCGGTCTATACCCAATAGATACAGATAAGTTTGAAGAACTGCGTGATGCTCTAGATAAATTGAAGCTCAATGATGCCTCCATCAGCTATGAGCCTGAAACCTCTGTTGCACTTGGTTTTGGTTTTCGTGTTGGCTTTTTGGGAATGTTGCATATGGAGGTTGTCAAAGAGAGGCTTGAGAGGGAGTTTGGTCTTGAACTGATAGCTACAGCACCAACAGTAATTTACAGAGTAAAACTTACTGACGGCAGTGAAGTAGAGGTACAAAACCCTAGTGAAATGCCAGATACTGGAAAAATTGATAAAATTTATGAGCCTTATGTTCGAGCAACGATCATCACTCCAAAAGAGTTTTTAGGTAATATAATAACAATGATGGCAGATCGTCGCGGTATTCAAGAGAAGATGGAGTACCTAAACGAAGATCGTGTTATGCTTGTATATGCAGTTCCTATGAATGAGATAGTAGTTGACTTTTATGACAAGCTAAAGAGTGCAACAAAAGGTTATGCAAGCTTTGATTATGAACCAATAGATTATCGTGAAGGCGATCTTGTAAAACTTGATGTGCGTGTTGCTGGAGATGTGGTTGATGCACTAAGTATAATTGTTCCAAGAGAGAAGGCACAATTTCGCGGTCGTGAGCTAGTAAAAACAATGAAAGAGCTAATTCCTCGTCAGCTCTTTGAGGTAGCAGTTCAAGCAAGTATAGGCAATAAGATCATTGCTAGAGAGACAGTTAAATCGATGGGTAAAAATGTTACTGCAAAGTGTTACGGTGGTGACATTACTCGAAAAAGAAAGCTTCTAGAGAAGCAAAAAGAGGGTAAAAAGCGAATGAAGGCAATAGGTAAAGTACACTTGCCACAAGATGCCTTCCTTGCAGTTCTTAAAATTGATTAGGAATGAGATGCCATAGTTGCTCTAGACTCTCACTCTCTCTTATTTGCAGTGAGTGTCGGCAACTATATCTTCAGCCAAAGCTTAATATTAGAAAGTTAAAGAGTGGACTTGAGGTTATAAGCTTCTACTCATACCAAGATATTGAACCCTTTTTGCTTACTAAACACCATCCTTACGGTTGGTTTATCTACCGTATATTGGCAAAAGAGACATTTAAAATATTATCAAAATCTGAGAGTAAAACTTTTCTGATTCCTATAGATGATTACCTAAATGGCAGTTACAGCCATACAGCGATTTTAGCAAATGAGCTAAAAAAATATGGCTACACTCCACTATATAACAGACTTCACGCTAAAAATAGAGTCTCCTACTCAGGAAAACCTCTATCTTTTCGCTTAGCAAATCCAAGAGATTTTGAATATAGAGGACCTAGTTCAATATCTGTAATTTTAGTAGATGATATTGTAACAACAGGCACAACACTTCAAGAGGCACAAAAGTGTCTAAAAGAGTATAGTGTCAATGTAGATTTTGCATTTGTACTTGCAGATGTAAAATTAGAGAGAAGCGTGTAATTAATTTAAATGGCTTTCAAGCAACTTCTTAAGTTCATAATCTTTCTTATCTTTTGCAATTTTAAGATACTTTCCATCATGAAAATCAGCTTCTCCGCCAGCACTTAGAAGCATATCTAAAATATCGAGTTCTCTTTTTTTGATTGCCCAGATTAGAAGTTCATAATTGTTTGCATTTGGGTTTGCACCTCTTCTTAAAAGTTCATATGCAAGTTCAGTATGCCCATTTTTTAACGATTTTCTAAGAGCATACTCTTCATCGGCATGGTAGTTTGCTCCCCTCTGAATTAGAAATTTAACAATTTCACTGTGACCATTTTCAGCGGCGTATCTTAAGGCGGCATCTTTACCTGTTCTTATATCTAATCCCTCTTTATAGAGGTATTTAACAACATTAAAATGCCCTTCTTTTGCCGCTAAGGCAATTGCAAGATCAAATCGTGCATGTATATTTGCACCTTTACTTTTGAGGTAAGCAACAACATCAAGATGACCATTTCTTGCCGCCCAAATAAAGGCATCATCTTTTAAAGCGTGTATATCTGCATTTTTTTTCAGGAAGAATTTTACCAACTCTAAATAGCCGCATCCAGCGCTATATCGGAAATAGAAATCATCAAATTGGTGAAGATCTATATTGCTATATTCTGCTAATATCTTTAGAGCTTCTAAATTTTTTGTATCTGTAATCCAAAAGAGAGTTTTAAATTGATGCTCTATATTAATATCTTTAGCATTATTTTTTAATATCTCCAAAACTTTCTTATTATTGTTTTCTAAAGAGGCTTTATAGAGTTCTTCCTCTATCTTTTTATTCAAACATTCTCCTTTTTTGTTATAATTTTATAACAAGAGGGTTAATATGGATATTAAAGAGATAGAGAAATTAAAAAATAGTCTTATACCAGATGTAAATAGGTTTTTGGATTCTATAATTAAAGAGTTATTAAACTCACAAATAAAAAATGATACATTAAGTCCACATATTCTTACGCATAAAGAGTTTATAGATTTTTCATTATCTAGAATCATAAAGAAGATAAAAGAGAAGATTCTCATTTTGGCAAAAGAGAAGGGTTTGCCTATAGGTGATAAAATTTTTGAGGTAAAACTTGAGTATTTAAGTGCATATATTTTAAAGTATGATATGAAGCACGAAAATATTGTTTATAATAGAATTGCAAAATATATTATAAATTTGATAAAAAAAGATCCACAATCACTAAATCAGTTTGTTTCTACATTGCGTAGAGATATATATGTTGGTAAGCATGGAAAGTTTCGTTACCCTGTTTTATACCCTTTTGATAGAGACAGATATACTTCACCTATACCAGAGTTAAAAAAGATTTTAACACATGTTGACTCTATTAAAAAGCAGTTGAAGCACAAAGAGAGTGAATTGAATAAGGTAACAAAAGAGTTGGAGTTGGCAAAAGAGTCATTTATGCAAATAGAGTATGCTATAAAAGATACAAAAGAGATCGTAGATAATCTCAAAAAAAAATATAAAGAGATTGAGTTAAAAAATCGTCTCTCCATAGTAAAGAGTCAATATAAATATTTTACTCTTTTGGCTGACAATTTGAAGAGTAAGATTGAAAAGTATGAAAAAGAGAGAAAGTTCTTAACAAAAAATATAAATGGCTTTAAAGAAAAAAATAGTGAATTATTAAATAGAGAGGAGGAGATAATAAATACTATCTCTGAAAATTTGAAAAAACATAAAGTGAAAATATAGCAATAGGTTGACAAAAAAATCATAAAATTGATACAATAGCATAAATATCTGACAAAATAAGTGCTGTGAAGCACTGCCGCAAAATTTACTGCCAGAATTCTACTGACTACTATAAGTTCAAAAAAGAAGGAATCATGAGCGAACACTCGAATCGTAACTATGGAAATAATAAGAATAGAACCCACATACCTGTAGAGGGGTATAAAATAGAGGATCTTCGTCAAAAGAGTATTGAAGATTTGATAACTATCGCTAGAGAGCTTGGTGTTGAACATCCAAATGAGTTGAAACGTCAAGATCTAATGTTTGAGATTTTGAAGTCTCAGGTGAGCAAGGGTGGTTATATTCTTTTTACAGGAATACTTGAGATTACAAGTGAAGGGTATGGCTTTTTGCGTGCAATGGATGCCAACTTCTCCAATTCAAGTAATGATGCATATGTCTCAAGTACACAGATTAGAAAGTTTGCACTAAGAAATGGAGATGTTGTAACAGGTCAGGTGCGTCCACCAAAAGAGCAGGAGCGCTACTATGCTCTGCTCAAGATAGAAGCTGTTAACTATATGCCGGTCAATGAGAGTAAAAATCGCCCTCTTTTTGACAACCTTACGCCACTCTATCCACAAGAGAAGATAAAGTTAGAGTATGATCCTATCAAGCTTACAGGACGTGTTTTAGATCTATTTACACCTATAGGAAAAGGGCAGCGAGGACTCATTGTTGCACCTCCACGAAGTGGTAAAACAGAGTTGATGAAGGAGCTTGCACACGGTATAACTCATAACCATCCTGAAGTTGAGTTAATTGTGCTTTTGGTTGATGAGCGTCCTGAAGAGGTTACAGATATGGAGAGGTGTGTAAAAGGTGAAGTTTACAGCTCTACATTTGATCTTCCTGCTCAAAACCATGTAAGAGTGGCTGAACTTGTTATTGAGAAAGCTAAGAGGCGTGTAGAGCTTGGTAGAGATGTTGTAATTTTGCTTGACTCTATTACAAGGCTTGCACGTGCATACAATACTGTGACCCCCTCAAGCGGAAAGGTTCTTTCAGGTGGTGTCGATGCCAATGCACTGCATAAACCGAAGAGATTTTTTGGAGCCGCAAGAAATATAGAGAATGGCGGAAGTTTGACAATCATTGCAACAGCTCTTGTCGATACCGGAAGCCGAATGGATGAGGTGATTTTCGAAGAGTTTAAGGGTACAGGTAACAGTGAGATAGTTCTAAGCAGAAATATTGCTGATCGACGTATCTATCCTGCAATAGATATAATCAAATCTGGTACAAGAAAAGAGGAGCTTCTTACAGATCCAAATACTCTGCCAAAAATATGGGCATTAAGAAATGCTGTACAGCAGATGGATGAGGTTGAGGCTCTAAAATTCCTATACTCTAAGATGCTTAAGACAAAGAGTAATGAAGAGTTTTTGAGCATTATGAATGAGGGTGCGTAATATTTCAAAGACTCCAATAAAAGTTGGAGTTTTTGACAGTGGTGCTGGTGGTTTAACTGTCGTAAAATCCCTTTTAGAACATAGACTTTTTGATGAGATTATCTACTATGGCGATACTGCTCGTGTGCCATACGGCTCAAAAGATCCTGCAACCATAACGCGTTATGCACTTGAAGCGTTAGAGTTTTTCAAAAACTTTGAAATTGATCTTATGATAACCGCTTGTAACAGTGTAAGTGCTCATGCACTATCTGAACTTAGAACTAAAGCTGAGTTTGATGTGCATGGAGTTATTGAGCCTGGAATCTTAGCTTTAAAGAATGCTAATCTGCCTCTATCAAGTCAAATTCTAATACTTGGTACAAAGGCAACTATTAGTAGTGGCTTATATCAGCGTGGAATATCTGAACTTGGTTATAGGAGTATTGAGGCTGTTGCTCCATCACTTTTTGTTCCTATTGTAGAGGAGGGGATCTTTAGTGGTGATCTGCTTCAGAGTGCTTTAAAATACTATTTAGGTAGTGTAAAAGAGCCTGATGCTATTATATTGGGTTGTACGCACTTTCCATTGATTGCTGAAGCTATTTGTAACTTTTTTCCTAATAGACCTTTACTTATCCACTCAGGAGAGGCTATTGCTGAATATCTTGAAAATAGTGGATATTCAGGATATGATAATCGCAAGAGTCAATTGAAGATTTTTGCTTCTGAGAATCCTGAAGGGCTTAAGTTGGTTGCAAAGAGATGGCTTTTTGAGAGTTAAAGAGGGAGAGATGATTTATGAGAGTTGCTTTGGTTCAAGAGAGGTGGAGTGGTAACAAAAAGAGTGCTCTTCAAAAGAGTGCTAATGCAGTAAAAGAGGCTAGTGCAAATGGGGCAGAGCTTGTTGTTTTGCAAGAGCTTCATCAAGGACCATACTTTTGTCAATATGAAGATGTTGATCTTTTTGATCTGGCTGAATCTTTTGATGAAGATGTAGAGTTTTGGAGTGGTATAGCAAAGCAAAATGGCGTTGTGCTTGTTACATCACTCTTTGAAAAGCGGACAGCAGGGCTTTACCACAATACAGCAGTTGTGTTTGAGAAGGATGGAAGAGTTGCTGGAAAATATAGAAAGATGCATATACCCGACGATCCTGGATTTTATGAAAAGTTCTACTTTACTCCTGGAGATATAGGGTTTGAGCCTATTCAGACATCTGTAGGTAAGTTGGGCGTTTTAGTCTGCTGGGATCAGTGGTATCCTGAAGCTGCTCGTCTAATGGCACTAAAAGGTGCAGAAATTTTGATATATCCTACTGCTATTGGTTGGTTTGATGGTGATGATGAGGATGAGAAGAGGCGCCAAAGAGATGCTTGGATCACTGTGCAAAGAGGTCACGCCGTTGCTAATGGTCTCCCTTTGATCAGTGTAAATAGAGTTGGATTTGAGGCTGATCCAAGTGGTCAACTTGATGGAATTAGATTTTGGGGAAGCAGTTTTGTGTGTGGACCACAAGGTGAAATATTGGCAGAGGCTTCAACAGATGAAGAGGAGACTCTTTATGCAGATATTGATCTTAAGCGTTGCGAAACAGTC
>CAZGCF010000002.1:0-18082 GCA_964524095.1 uncultured Campylobacterales bacterium
GAGTCCCGTTTCCCGCTCCATCAAGTCTGGGAGCTGAAATATTATTCTTGATTCTTGCAATTAGATTCACCCTGATATTCACTCCTAGTAAATTATTTATATTTTTTTGCCCAGATAGCTCAGTGGCAGAGCACTTCCTTGGTAAGGAAGAGGTCGGCGGTTCAATCCCGCTTCTGGGCTCCACGCCACGAGCGTCGATTTTGTCGAGTTTTCAGAAGGTTCTGAAGAGAACAAGTATGTTTTTATAAAAATTTTGGTATAATGCAACCCGCAATATGGCAGGGTGCCTCTGTAAACCTTCTATTAATTATGGAATGTTTGCAGAGGTACCCTATTTCAATTCTTTAATGGAGGACATAATGGCTAAGGAAAAATTTGAACGAACCAAGCCACACGTAAACATTGGTACTATTGGTCACGTTGACCATGGTAAAACTACTCTTACTGCAGCTATTACAGCTGTTCTTGCAACTAAAGGTGAAGCAGAGTTGATGGATTATGATCAAATCGACAATGCTCCAGAAGAGAGAGAGCGCGGTATTACTATCGCAACTTCTCACGTAGAGTATGAGACTGACAAACGACACTATGCACACGTTGACTGTCCAGGTCACGCTGACTATGTTAAAAACATGATTACTGGCGCAGCTCAAATGGACGGTGCTATTCTAGTTGTTTCTGCAGCTGATGGTCCAATGCCACAAACTCGTGAGCACATCCTTCTTTCTCGACAGGTTGGTGTTCCATACATCGTTGTATTCATGAACAAAGCTGACATGGTTGATGATGAAGAGCTTCTTGAACTTGTTGAGATGGAGATTCGTGAACTTCTTAGTGAGTACGATTTCCCAGGCGATGACACTCCTATTATTGCTGGTTCAGCTCTTAAAGCTCTTGAAGAAGCAAAAGCTGGTACAGTTGGTGAGTGGGGACAAAAAATTCTTGAGCTTATGGATGCTGTTGATGAGTATATCCCAACTCCAGAGCGTGAAACTGACAAAGATTTCCTTATGCCAATCGAAGACGTCTTCTCAATTTCTGGACGTGGTACAGTTGTAACTGGACGTATTGAGCGCGGTAAAGTTTGTGTTGGTGATGAAGTTGAGATCGTTGGTATTCGCGAAACTCAAAAAACTACAGTAACTGGCGTTGAAATGTTCCGCAAAGAGATGGAGTGTGGTGAAGCTGGTGATAACTGTGGTGTTCTTCTTCGTGGTACTAAGAAAGAAGAAGTTGAGCGCGGTATGGTACTTTGTAAACCAGGTTCTATCACACCTCATACTAAATTTGAAGCAGAAATTTACGTACTTACTAAAGAAGAAGGTGGACGACATACTCCATTCTTCAATGGATACCGCCCTCAGTTCTATGTACGTACAACAGATGTTACTGGTGCCATCACTCTACAAGAAGGTACAGAGATGGTTATGCCAGGAGATAACGTTAAAATTACTGCAGAGTTGATTGCACCAATCGCATTGGAAGAGGGAACACGCTTTGCAATTCGTGAAGGTGGTCGTACTGTAGGTGCAGGTGTTGTTTCTAAAATCATCGAGTAACACACTATACCAATGGTGGCTTTAAGCCACCTTGCCTTAAGGATTAACCAAGATGAGAATAAATATAGGATTGAAGTGCAGCGAGTGTAATGAAATAAATTACACTACTACAAAAAATAGTAAAACTCATACTGAGAAGTTTGAGACAAAAAAATATTGCTCACGCTGCAATAAACATACACTTCATAAGGAAGTAAAACTAAAAAGCTAATCTCTTTTGAGGTTAGCTTATATTTAGGGCAGTAGCTCCAATGGTAGAGCATCGGTCTCCAAAACCGAGTGTTGTGGGTTCGAGTCCCTCCTGCCCTGCCACATTAAGGAAATAAATCATGGAAAAGATAATTAACTATATAAATCTGTCAAAAATAGAATTATCAAAAGTTATTTTTCCAACAAAAGTTCAAGTTAGACAGGCATTCTTTGCAGTTTTTATAGTAGTATCTGTTGTATCGCTCTTTTTGGCATTGGTTGATATGATTATGTCTGCATTACTTTCTGCTCTTATGTAAGGGGAATATATGTCAGCAAAATGGTATGCAATTCAAACTTATGCAGGAAGTGAGCAGAGTGTTAAAAAGGCAATTGAAACAATGGCAGAACAGCTGGGATTGCAAGATCGAATAGAAGAGATTGTGGTTCCAACTGAAGATGTAATAGAAGTAAAAAATGGAAAGAAGAAGATAACTGAGAGATCATTATATCCTGGTTACGCTTTTGCAAAGATGGATTTAGATACCGATTTATGGCAAAAAATACAGTCATTGCCTCGTGTATCAAGATTCATTGGAGAATCAAAAAAGCCAACACCACTTAATGAAAAAGATGTTCAAAATATTTTAGACAAAGTGCAAAATAGAGCCGCTCCAAAACCAAAAATCTCTTTTGAAACTGGAGAAATGGTAAGAATTGTAGATGGACCATTCGCAAACTTTACTGGAATGGTTGAAGAGTATGATTTAGAACATGGAAAGCTGAAGTTAAATGTATCAATATTTGGCAGAAGTACTCCTGTCGAGATACTCTATTCACAAGTAGAAAAAATAATCTAAACTTAAAAGAAGGGAAATGCAATGGCAAAAAAAGTTGTTGATGAATTTAAATTGCAAATTCCTGCTGGAAAGGCTAATCCGTCTCCTCCGGTAGGTCCAGCTCTAGGACAGCGTGGTGTTAATATCATGGAGTTTTGTAAAGCATTCAATGAGAAAACTAAAGATATGATGGGATATAACATTCCTGTTGTAATTACAGTTTACTCAGACAGAAGTTTTACATTTATCACTAAAAAGCCTCCTGTAACTGATCTAATTAAAAAAGAGATTGGTTTGCAAAAAGGTAGTGATAATCCTTTGAAAAACAAAGTTGGCAAGATCACTAAAGAGCAAATTATGAACATTGTAAAAACAAAAATGGATGATCTAAATGCTCATAGTGAAGAGGCTGCAGCTAAAATTATTGAAGGAAGCTGTCGAAGTATGGGCGTCGAAATAGTCGACTAAGAGATCTTTACCGCAAGATCTAAAAGATGCGGAAGCAAAAAATTTGCGGAGAATAAAGATGGCAAAAAAAGTTTCTAAGAGAGTTCAGCAGTTATTAGATAAAATTGATACTAAAAAGACCTATTCAATTGAAGAGGCAACTGCTTTAGTTAAAGATTTAAAATCAGCTAAGTTTGATGAAACAGTTGAATTAGCACTAAGATTAAATGTAGATCCAAGACATGCAGACCAAATGGTGCGTGGTGCAGTAGTTTTACCTCATGGTACAGGTAAAAATGTTCGAGTAGCTGTTTTTGCAAAAGGTGCAAAAGCTGATGAAGCAAAAGAGGCTGGAGCAGATATCGTAGGAGCTGAAGATTTAGTAGAACAGATTCAAGGTGGCGATATAAATTTTGATATTGTAATTGCTACTCCAGATATGATGGGTCAAGTTGGTAAAATTGGACGTATCCTTGGACCAAAAGGTTTAATGCCTAACCCTAAAACTGGTACAGTTACAATGGATGTAGCTCAAGCAGTAAAAAATGCTAAGGGTGGACAGGTTAACTTCCGTGTTGATAAAAAAGGTAATATACATGCTGGAATCGGAAAAGCTAGTTTTGATGCTGATAAGTTAGCTGAAAACCTTAAGGCATTTGTTACAGCTATCAACAAACAAAAACCTGCTGCTGCAAAAGGTAAATATATTCAGAATGGTACTCTTTCATTAACAATGAGTCCATCTATAAAGCTTGATACAGCTCAATTAATGGATATAAAATAAGCACAATTAGTGCTTAATCTTAGACTAGAGATAGTTAGGGGCATATGCTTAATTGGCCAGGAGCCTCCCTTCTTGAAGTCTCGGTCGGAAAGGAGGAAATATGACTCGAAGTGAAAAAGAACAGCTTGTAAAAGAGCTTTCCGATGCTTTTAGTGAAGCTAACTGCGTTGTTATTTGTGACTTCAAAGGAATGACAGTAAAAGAGATGGAAGGCTTCCGAAAGATCGGATTCGAAGCTGGACTTGGTGCACGTGTTGTAAAGAACACTTTAGCTGAGTTAGCATTCAAAAATGCTGGAATCGAAGGTGTTGAATTACGTGATACCAATATGGCAATCTGGGGTGAAGATCCTATTGCTACTGCAAAAGCTGTCGCAAAATACGCTAAAGAGAATGACAAATTTGTCATTAAAGGTGGTGTAATTGATAATGAGGCAGTTGATGCAGAAAAAATCATCGAGTACAGCAAACTTGCAGGTCGCGAAGAGCTACTTGGTATGCTTCTATCTGTTTGGACAGCTCCACTTCGCAACATGGTTTGTGGACTTGATAATTTGGCAAAGAAAAAAGAAGAAGAGGCTGCATAATAGTAGCCTACTATTTATAGAATAAAAAATTTTCCTAATAGGAGACAAAAATGGCAATTACTAAAGAAGAATTGTTTGAATATATTGAAGGTTTATCTGTTCTTGAACTAAATGAGCTTGTTAAAGAGTTTGAGGAGAGATTTGGTGTTTCTGCAACTCCTATGGTTGTAGCAGGTGCGGCTGGTGGAGAAGCTGGTGGTGCAGCTGAAGAACAAACTGAATTTGATGTTGTTCTTACAAGTCCTGGTGCTAAGAAAATCAACGTTATTAAAGTTGTTCGCGAAGTTACTGGTCTTGGTCTTAAAGAGGCTAAAGAGGCAGTTGACGGTGTTCCTACAACAATTAAAGAAGCTGTTAGCAAAGAAGAGGCTGAAGAGCTTAAAGCTAAATTCGAAGAAGCTGGTGCTACTGTCGAAATTAAATAAAAATTTAAATCTTTTAAATAAAGGGGAGATTAAATCTTCCCTTTATATGTTTTATACTACACTATTAGCTTTACGCTTACTATCGTATCAGATTCTGGTACTTCCTATGCAACACACTACTGAATGAGGTCTTAGCCCATGCTTAATAATCTTAAATCAGGAAACCGCTTACGTGTTGATTTTGCTAAAACTCCACAAGAGATTGAAGTTCCCAACCTCTTGCAACTTCAACAAAGCAGTTATGACAACTTTTTGATGATCAATGAAAAGGATCGATCCAATAGTGGTATCGAACATGTTTTCCGATCTATCTTCCCAATTCATGATCCACAAAATCGATTAACGTTAGAATATGTAGGTAGTGAAATAACAAGTCCAAAATATACTGTACGTGAATGTATGGAAAGAGGGCTTACATATGCTGTTTCACTCAAAATGAAAATACGACTCACTTTGTGGGAACGTAATGATAAGACAGGTGAGAAAACCGGTGTCAAAGATATCAAAGAGCAATCAATATTTGTTCGAGATATTCCACTAATGACCGATCGAACTTCATTTATCATCAATGGTGTTGAACGCGTTGTTGTAAATCAACTTCACAGAAGCCCAGGTGTTATTTTTAAAGAAGAAGAGGCGGCAACAGGTATTAACAAGCTACTTTACACGGCGCAGATTATACCAGATAGAGGTTCTTGGCTCTATTTTGAGTATGATGCTAAAGATATTTTGTACGTCCGTATTAATAAGCGTCGAAAAATTCCTGTGACAATACTTTTTAGAGCTTTAGGTTATTCTAAACAAGATATACTAAAGCTATTCTATCCTTTAATGGAGATACGCATTAAAAATGGTAAATTTTTAATGCCATTCAAGCCTGAAAATTTTTCTGGAAGACTTGACTATGATGTTAAAGATGAAGATGGTAATCTTGTAATAGCTGCTGGAAAGCGACTTTCTAGCAAAAGAGCTAAAAAATTGGTAGAAGAAGGTTTAGAGTGGGTTGAATATCCAGTAGATATACTCATTGAACGACATCTTGCTGAGCCAATTATTGATCAGGAGAGTGGTGAGATCCTATATGACACTTTAACTCAGTTAGATGAAAATAAATTAAAGAAGATAATTGATAATAATATAGAAAGCTTTATTATAGCTGATGATTTGGCAAATGGAGTTGATCAGTCTATAATAAATGCTTTTAATGCTGATCAAGAGAGCTTAAAGCTTCTTAAGCAGACAGAGCAGATCGAGGATGAAAATGATCTCTCTGCAATACGTATTTATAAAGTAATGCGTCCTGGCGAACCTGTAACAAAAGAGGCAGCCAAAGCTTTTGTAAAACAGCTATTCTTTGATCCTGAAAGATATGACTTGACTCGTGTCGGTCGTATGAAGATGAACCATAAGCTTGGCGTTGAAGTGCCTGAGTATGTTACAGTTATGACAGATGAAGACATCATCAAAACTGTTCAATATCTTATTCGTGTTAAAAATGGACAGGGGCATATAGATGATCGTGACCACTTAGGTAACAGACGTATTCGTGCAATTGGTGAGCTTCTTGGAAATGAGTTACAAACTGGTCTAATTAAGATGCAAAAGGCGATTCGTGACAAAATGAGCACGATGAGCGGTAACCTTGATGAGTTGATGCCTCATGACTTGATCAACTCTAAAATGATTACAAATACAATTTTGGAATTTTTCACCAGTGGGCAATTAAGCCAGTTTATGGATCAGACAAACCCACTTTCAGAAGTTACACATAAGCGTCGTCTCTCTGCACTTGGGGAAGGTGGTCTTGTAAAAGAGCGTGCAGGCTTTGAGGTTCGTGACGTTCACCCAACCCATTATGGACGTATCTGTCCTATTGAGACACCAGAAGGGCAGAATATTGGTCTTATTAATACTTTGGCATCATATGCAAAGGTTAATGAGCTTGGATTTATTGAAGCACCATACAAAAAGGTTGTTGACGGCAAAGTAACTAATGAAGTTGTCTATATGACAGCAACTCAAGAAGAGGGACTTACTATAGCATCAGCAAGTACTGAGCTTGATGAAGAGGGTAGAATTGTTGAAGATCTTATAGAAGCACGACGTGATGGTGAAATACTTCTAGTTGATAGAAAAGAGGTTGACTATATCGATCTAAATCCTCTAATGGTTGTTGGTGTTGCTGCAAGCCTTATTCCATTCCTTGAGCATGATGATGCAAACCGTGCATTAATGGGATCAAACATGCAGCGTCAGGGTGTTCCTCTACTTATACCAGATGCTCCTGTTGTTGGAACTGGTGTTGAGAAGTTTATAGCTCGTGATGCTTGGGTAAGTATTAAGGCAAAACGCGCTGGTGTTGTCGAAAAAGTAGATGCAAAAAATATCTATATTCTTGGTGAAGATGAGAATGGTGCATTTATTGATCACTACTCTCTTCAGAAGAATATGAGAACTAATCAAAATACAACCTTTACACAGGTTCCTATTGTCAAAAAGGGTGATAGAGTAGAGGCTGGACAGGTAATTGCTGATGGTCCAAATATGGATCAAGGCGAGTTGGCAATTGGTAAGAATATTATGGTTGCATTTATGCCTTGGAATGGCTACAACTTTGAGGATGCAATTGTTGTTAGCGAGAAATTGATCAGAGAAGATACATTTACATCTGTCCACATCTATGAAAAAGAGATCGAAGCACGCGAACTTAAACATGGTGTTGAAGAGATTACACGTGACATACCAAATGTTCGTGAGGAAGATTTAAGTCACCTTGATGAGAGTGGTATTGTAAAAATTGGTACTTACATTAAGCCTGGAATGATTATGGTTGGTAAAGTTTCACCAAAAGGTGAGGTAAAACCAACTCCAGAAGAGCGACTTTTGCGTGCAATTTTTGGTGAAAAAGCTGGGCATGTTGTAAACAAATCACTCTACTGCCCTCCATCAATGGAAGGTATTGTTGTTGATGTTAAGATTTTTACAAAAAAAGGTTATGAAAAAGATACCAGAGCGATCCGTGCTTATGAAGAGGAGAAAGCTGAACTTGACAGAGAGCATCATGATAAACTCTTGATGGTTGACCGTGAAGAGATGCTTAGAATCTATGCTTTCCTTTCTAATGCTGAGCTAGAGAGCGATGTTGAAGTGAATGGAAAAACCTTTAAAGCAGGTGAGAAGATAGATAGATCTGTGCTTGAAGGTGTAAACCGATTTGCTCTAAACGCTATTGCTAAACACTTCAATGAAGATATTCGCAATAAGTATGAAGCATTGAAAAACCATTTCCAAAAAGAGAAGAGAAAGCTTCGCCAAGAGCATGAAGAGAAGTTAAATATTCTTGAAAAAGATGACATTCTTCCAAATGGTGTTACAAAGCTTGTAAAAGTTTACATAGCGACTAAGCGTAAGCTTAAAGTTGGTGACAAGATGGCAGGTCGTCACGGTAACAAAGGTATTGTCTCTAATATTGTTCCTGAAATGGATATGCCATATCTTGAAGATGGAACACCAGTTGAGATAATTTTGAACCCATTGGGCGTTCCTTCTCGTATGAATATTGGGCAGATTTTGGAGGTTCACTTAGGTCTTGTTGGTAAGCGTCTAGGAGATCAGATTCAAGCCATTTTTGATGAAAAGAGAGAGGATTTCGTTCAGCAGTTGCGTGCAAAAATGACAGAGATTGCAAGTGTAGCAAAACTGATGAATGCTAAAGAGGCTCTTGAGAAGATGAGTGATGAAGAGCTCATTAAGTATGCGCGCGACTGGTCAAAGGGTGTTCGTTTTGCAACTCCTGTATTTGAGTCTGTTGATGCTGAGGAGTTTGCAAAGCTATTTGAAATGGCAAAGATTGATAGTGATGGTAAGTGTGTGCTTTATGACGGTAAAACTGGTGAGCGTATGAAAGAGCGTGTAAATGTTGGGTATATGTATATCCTTAAACTGCACCACCTTGTAGATGAAAAGATGCATGCACGCTCAACTGGACCATATAGTCTTGTTACACAACAGCCAGTTGGTGGTAAAGCACTCTTTGGTGGTCAGAGATTTGGAGAGATGGAAGTTTGGGCACTTGAAGCGTATGGTGCCGCAAACGTTCTTAAAGAGATGTTGACTATCAAATCGGATGATGTAGATGGTCGTGTTCGTGCTTATAAAGCAATTACACGTGGCGAAAAAGTTCCACCGGCAGGTATTCCTGAAACTCTGTTTGTTCTTGGAAAAGAGCTACAGGCACTCGCACTTGATGTAGAGCTTTTAGATGAGGAAGAAGATAATGAAGAAACTGGTACCAATTGAAGTAACTGAAGATAATCGCCCAAAAGATATTAAGGCAATTCAGCTTAGACTTGCTAGTCCGGAGAAGATTCTCTCATGGAGTTATGGTGAAGTTAAAAAGCCTGAAACAATTAACTACCGAACGCTCAAGCCTGAGCGTGACGGTCTCTTTTGTGCGAAAATTTTTGGACCGGTCCGTGATTATGAGTGTCTTTGCGGAAAATATAAAAAGATGCGATATAAAGGTGTTGTATGTGAAAAGTGTGGTGTTGAAGTAACTACATCTAAAGTACGCCGATATCGCATGGGGCATATTGACTTGGTAACTCCTGTTGCCCATATCTGGTATGTTAACTCACTTCCAAGCCGTATTGGTACACTGCTTGGTGTGAAGATGAAAGATCTTGAGCGCGTACTCTATTATGAAGCTTATATTGTCGAGAATCCAGGTGATGCAACTTACGATAATGAAGGCAAATCGCCTGTTCAGAAGTATGATATTTTAAATGAAGAGCAGTACCAATCACTGATACAGCGTTTTGGTGATAGCGGCTTTCATGCTGAGATGGGTGGTGAGGTAATTAAGAGATTGCTTGCTGACTTAGACCTTGCTGAGCTTTTCCATACACTTAAAGAAGAGGTTGAAAAGACTGGTTCTGAAGCAAAGCGTAAAACATTTGTTAAAAGACTAAAAGTTATAGAGTCATTTTTGAACTCAAACAACAGACCAGAATGGATGATGTTGGATGTACTTCCTGTACTTCCACCTGATTTGCGCCCATTAGTTGCTCTTGATGGTGGTAAATTTGCAGTTTCAGATGTTAACGATTTGTATAGACGTGTTATCAACCGTAATCAGCGTCTTAAGCGATTGATGGAGCTTGATGCACCTGAGATTATTATTCGCAACGAAAAGAGAATGCTTCAAGAAGCTGTTGATGCACTATTTGACAATGGTCGTCGTGGTAATGCTGTAAAAGGTGCGAACAAGCGCCCTCTTAAATCTTTAAGTGAAGTTATTAAAGGTAAGCAGGGACGTTTTAGACAAAACCTACTTGGTAAACGTGTTGACTTCTCGGGACGTTCTGTAATTGTTGTTGGTCCAAACCTTAGAATGGATCAGTGTGGATTGCCTAAGAATATGGCACTTGAACTCTTTAAGCCACATCTGTTGGCTAAACTTGAAGAGAAGGGTTATGCAACAACTCTAAAAGCTGCTAAAAATATGATTGAGCAGAAAACCAATGAGGTGTGGGAGTGTCTGCAAGAGATTGTTGATGAGTATCCGGTAATGCTTAACCGTGCTCCTACACTACACAAACTATCTATTCAGGCATTTCACCCTGTATTGATTGATGGTAAAGCGATTCAGCTTCATCCACTGGTTTGTGCGGCATTTAACGCAGACTTCGATGGTGACCAGATGGCGGTTCACGTACCACTTGGCCAAGAAGCAATTGCTGAGTGTAAACTGTTGATGCTCAGTTCAATGAATATTCTTCTTCCAGCAAGTGGTAAGGCTATTACTGTACCAAGTCAAGATATGGTCTTAGGACTTTACTATTTATCGCTTGAGCATAAAGATGTTAAGGGCTCTAACAAGCTTTTTGCAAATGTTAAAGAGGTTTTAACAGCTCTTGATGGTGGGCATCTGGATATTAATGCACGTGTTCGTACAATGGTTGATGGTAGAGTTGTTTACACAACAGCTGGACGATTGATTATTAAATCTATTCTACCTGACTTTGTTCCTGAAAATATGTGGAATAGAGTAATGAAGAAGAAAGATATTGGTGCATTGATTGACCATGTTTATAAATATGGTGGTCTTGAGATCACAGCAGAGTTTCTTGATAACCTTAAAGATCTTGGTTTCAAATATGCAACAATGGCAGGTATATCAATCTCTGCAGATGATATTCGCATTCCTGATGCAAAATATAAGCTTGTTGATGAAGCTAAGAAGCGAGTTCGTGAAATTCAGCAGCAGTATAGTGCTGGTCTTTTGACAGAGCAGGAGCGTTACAACAAGATTGTTGACGTTTGGACAGATACAAATAATGCTGTTGCTGAAGAGATGATGAAGCTAATTCGAGAAGATAAAGATGGCTTCAACTCTATCTATATGATGGCTGACTCTGGAGCTAGGGGTTCTGCTGCACAGATTCGTCAGCTTGCAGGTATGCGTGGTCTTATGGCAAAACCAGACGGATCTATTATTGAGACACCAATTATTTCAAACTTTAAAGAGGGTCTAAACGTTCTTGAGTACTTTATTTCTACTCACGGTGCTCGTAAAGGTCTAGCAGATACCGCACTTAAAACTGCAAACGCAGGTTACCTTACACGTAAGCTTATTGATGTTGCTCAAAATGTTAAAGTTACAATGGAAGATTGTGGTACTCACGAAGGTGTTGAGATCACAGATATCTCTATCGGTTCTGAAATGATTGAGCCATTAGAGGATCGTGTTCATGGTCGTGTGCTTGCTGATGATGTAATTGACCCTATTAGTAATGAGATTCTTATCTCTGAAGGTACTTTGATTGATGATGAAAAAGCTCAATTAATCAAAGATGCCGGCGTACGTGCAGTAACTATTCGTACTCCAATTACATGTAAAGCACCTAATGGTGTTTGTGCTAAATGTTACGGTCTCAATATGGCTGAAGGTAAACTGGTTAAAGTTGGAGAAGCAATCGGTATTATTGCGGCTCAATCAATTGGTGAACCAGGAACTCAGCTTACATTGAGAACATTCCACATAGGTGGTACTGCATCAAGTGAGAAAGCAGAACGTCAGGCTGTTGCAAGTAAAGAGGGCTTTATTCGTTACTACAACTTAAAAACATATACAAATCGCGAAGGTAAGCTTTTGGTTGCTAACCGACGTAATGCAGGTATATTGTTGGTTGAACCAAAAATCAAAGCTCCATTTAGTGGTGAGTTGACAGTACAGACAATTCATGAAGAGGTTATTTTAACCCTTAAAAATGGAGATGAAAAAGTAAGATACGCTCTTAGAAAAAGTGATGTTGCAAGACCAAATGAGCTTGCAGGAGTAAGCGGTAAAATTGAAGGGAAATATTTCCTTCCATATAGTAGCGGAACAAAAGTTAAAGAGCATGATTCTATCGTTGAAGTAATCAAAGATGGTTGGAATGTTCCTAATCGTATTCCATATGCAGCAGAGTTGCGTGTTAAAGATGGTGCTCCTGTAACACAGACAATAAAAGCTGGTGAGAATGGTACACTTAAATACTTCCAGCTTAAAGGTGACTATCTTGAGCGTTACAAAGGTGTCAAAGCAGGTGATAAGATTGAAGAGAAAGGTCTCTTTGCTGTAATTGCAGATGATGAAGGTCGAGAGGCAAATCGTCACTACATTGCACGTGGTTCAATCATCAAGGTTGGTGATGATGAGAAAGTTTTAGCTGATACTATCATCGCTGAACCTGTAAGTTCAGAGCATACTGTAATTGCTGAGTGGGATCCATATACCGACCCAATTATAGCTGAATCAAATGGAACAGTTACATTTGAAGATATTATTCCAGGTATTACAGCAAGTGAGCAGTTTGATGAGATTACGGGTCAAACTCGTCTTGAAATCAATGAATATACACCACCTGGATATAAGCCTGCTATTATATTGGCAACTGAAAGTGGTGAAATTATCAGATATGCAATGGAGCCAAAAACTGCAATATATGTACAAGATGGTGAACAGGTTCATATTGCTGATGTAATAGCTAAGACTCCAAAAGCTGTTGCAAAATCTCGCGATATTACAGGAGGTCTTCCTCGTGTTAGTGAACTATTTGAGGCAAGACGTCCTAAAGATCCAGCTCTTATTGCAGAGATTGATGGAGTTGTAACATTTGGTAAACCACTTCGTGGAAAAGAGCGTATTATTATACAGGGTGAGAATGGACAGAATGAGTATCTTGTAGATAAAAACCGACAGATTCTTGTCCATAACGGTGAGTTTGTACATGCTGGTGAAAAACTTACAGATGGTACTGTTTCAAGCCACGATATTCTAAGAATTCTTGGTGAGAAAGCACTTCACTACTATATGGTTAGTGAAATTCAGCAAGTTTATCGACGACAAGGGGTTAACATTGCCGATAAGCATATTGAGATTATCTACTCTCAGATGCTTCGTCAGGTACGTATTGTTGACAGCGGTAACACTAAGTTTATCGCTGGTGACCTTGTAAGTCGCCGACAATTTGCAGAAGAGAATGAGCGTATTATACGACTTGGCGGGGAACCTGCTATTGCAGAGCCGGTACTTGTAGGTATTACCCGTGCGGCAGTTAGCTCTGACAGCTTTATCTCTGCAGCATCGTTCCAAGATACAACAAAGGTTCTAACAGAAGCAAGTATCTCTGCTAAAGTAGATCCATTAAATGACTTAAAAGAGAATGTAATTATTGGACGATTGATTCCAGTTGGTACAGGTTTGTATAAACAGAATAAAATAAAGTTAGCATCAGAAGAGGGGTAATTACACCCTCTTCTGCACAAGAAGATGTGTTAAAATTAAATATTACTTAATTTAAGTTAATTGTAAACTTTGTTTGGCTATTATTTGCCATCAATTTTGAGAATACTATCAACAAGAAAGGAATTTGAGTGCCTACCATTAACCAATTGGTTCGTAAAGAACGCAAAAAGGTCATTAAGAAATCTAAGTCTCCGGCACTTGTCAAATGCCCACAACGGCGAGGCGTTTGTACACGTGTTTATACAACTACACCTAAAAAACCAAACTCAGCGCTTCGTAAAGTTGCAAAAGTTCGTTTGACAAGTGGTTTTGAAGTTATTAGTTATATTCCTGGTGAGGGACACAACCTCCAAGAACACAGCATCGTGCTAGTCCGCGGCGGCCGTGTTAAAGACCTTCCAGGTGTTAAGTACCACATTGTTCGCGGTGCATTAGATACTGCCGGTGTCGCAAACCGTCGTGTATCACGCTCTAAGTATGGTGCAAAGCGCCCTAAAAATTAAAGATAATAAGAGGAAAATATAATGAGAAGACGACGAGCACCAGTTCGTGAAGTGATGCCTGACCCAATTTACAATTCTAAAGTGGTCACCAAGTTTATCAACGGAATTATGCTTGATGGTAAAAAATCCGTTGCAGAAACAGTAATGTACAGTGCTTTGAAGATCGCAGAAGAGAAAACCGGTAAAAAAGGGATTGAAATCTTTGAAGAAGCGATCGAAAATGTTAAGCCTCTAATGGAAGTTAAAAGTCGACGAGTTGGTGGAGCGACTTATCAGGTGCCAATCGAAGTTCGTCCGGTTCGCCAACAGGCACTTGCGATCCGATGGATAATCGATGCAGCACGAAAAAGAAATGAACGTACAATGGCTGCACGCCTTGCTAATGAGCTGATTGAAGCGAGTGAAAAGCGTGGTGCTGCATATAAGAAAAAAGAAGATACTTATAAAATGGCAGAGGCGAACAAAGCGTTCGCACACTACCGATGGTAAGCGACTCAGACCTTTACTTGTCTGCCCTACCAATGCAGGCATTGCCTGCTTGGTCTTTTTTAAACTGCTATTTGCTATAATCACCCCAAATTTTACCAATGCTAAAAGGAAAAAACGATGGCACGAAAAACCCCTATTGAACGTGTAAGAAACATCGGTATCGCTGCTCACATTGATGCCGGTAAAACAACCACAACAGAGCGTATCTTGTTCTATACAGGACTCTCTCATAAAATCGGTGAGGTGCACGAAGGTGCGGCTACAATGGACTGGATGGAGCAAGAGCAAGAGCGTGGAATTACTATTACTTCTGCTGCTACAACATGTTTTTGGAAAAATCATCAGATTAACATTATCGACACTCCAGGCCACGTTGACTTTACAATCGAAGTTGAACGTTCTATGCGTGTTCTTGACGGAGCAGTTGCAGTTTTCTGTGCGGTCGGTGGTGTTCAGCCTCAGTCTGAAACAGTTTGGCGACAGGCTAACAAATATGGCGTACCACGCATGGCATTTGTTAACAAAATGGACCGTGTTGGTGCTGACTTCTTTGAAGTTGAGCGACAAATCAAAGAGCGCTTAAAATCAAATGCTGTGCCTATTCAGATTCCTATTGGTGCAGAAGATGATTTTAAAGGTGTTGTTGACCTTGTCACTATGAAAGCTATCATCTGGGAAGATGAAGGTTTCGGACAGAAATTTGAAGTAACTGATATTCCAGCTGATCTTGTAGATAAAGCAAATGAGTATCGAGAAAAACTAATTGAAGCAGTTGCAGAAACTAGCGAAGAGTTGATGGAGAAATACTTCGGTGGTGAAGAGCTGACTGAAGAAGAGATTAAAAAAGGTATCAAGCAAGCAACATTAGATATGTCAATGGTGCCAATGCTATGCGGTACAGCATTTAAGAACAAAGGTGTTCAGCCAATGCTTGATGCTGTTGTTGACTATCTTCCAGCTCCAACTGAAGTTCAAAATATCCGCGGTGAAGATATGGATGGTAATCCAGTTGAAGTTAAATCAACTGATAATGGTCCATTCGCTGCGCTTGCATTCAAAATTATGACTGACCCATTCGTTGGACAGTTGACATTTATCCGTGTTTATCGCGGTATTATTGAAGCGGGTAGCTACGTTTACAACTCAACTAAAGGTAAAAAAGAGCGTATTGGTCGTCTCTTGAAAATGCACTCTAACAAGCGTGAAGAGATTAAAGAGCTTTATGCTGGTGAAATTGGTGCATGTGTTGGTCTAAAATCAACTCTAACTGGTGATACTCTTTGCGATGAGAAAGAGAAAGTTGTTCTTGAGCGCATGGAGTTCCCTGATCCAGTTATCTCTGTTGCAGTTGAGCCTAAAACTAAAGCAGACCAAGAGAAGATGTCTATTGCTCTTCAGAAACTTGCTGAAGAAGATCCAAGCTTCCGTGTTCATACTGATGAAGAGAGCGGACAGACAATTATTTCAGGTATGGGTGAGCTTCACCTAGAAATTATTGTTGACCGTATGATGCGTGAATTCAAAGTTGAAGCTGAAGTTGGACAGCCACAGGTTGCTTATCGTGAAACAATTAAAACACCGGTTGAGCAAGAGTACAAGTATGCTAAACAGTCAGGTGGACGCGGTCAGTATGGTCATGTCTTCTTGAGAATTGAGCCAGTTGAGCCTGGTAGCGGATATGAGTTTGTTGATGAAATTAAAGGTGGTGTTGTTCCAAAAGAGTATATTCCTGCAGTTGATAAAGGTGTTCAAGAAGCAATGCAAAACGGTATCCTTGCTGGTTACCCTGTTGAAGATGTTAAAGTTACTCTTTATGATGGTAGCTACCATGATGTTGACTCTTCTGAAATGGCATTTAAACTTGCAGGTTCTATGTGTTTCAAAGAGGGTGCTAAAAAAGCAAATCCTGTTATCCTTGAGCCTGTAATGAAAGTTGAAGTTGAAGTTCCTGAAGAGTATATGGGTGATGTTATCGGTGACCTTAACCGCCGACGCGGACAGATCAACAGCATGGAAGATCGCCATGGCAACAAGATTGTTAACGCATTCGTACCTCTTGCAGAGATGTTCGGATACTCTACTGATTTACGATCAGCAACACAGGGACGTGGTACTTACGCAATGGAATTTGACCATTACGAAGAAGTTCCTAAAAACGTTGCAGATGAAATTATCAAAAAGCGTAACGGTTAATTAAAACTCTATTTCAGTCGGGGACAATTCCCCGGCTTGTAAACTCTTTTATCTCTTCCTCTCTTTCTATACTAATCTTCAAATAGACCTCGTAGCTCAGCTGGATAGAGCATCGGATTCCTAATCCGAAGGTCTTGGGTTCGAATCCCAACGGGGTCACCACTTTAAAGCCCTAAATTTAGGGTTTGAAAGCATATTTTAAAACTGGCTTTTTGTTTAAGTTTAGCGTGGGTGTCCCTTTAGGTGTCCCCTGTTTTATAATTTGATGAGGTTAAGCGGGTATCTACTACGCTGTTACAATGTAGCATTAATCAAACGGGCTTATTTTTAAGCTGGTTAACTTACCGCTAAATTGTGGTTAGTTTTATCTGCTCTTAATAGACGGTCTAAGTTTAGCTTAGGTCATCAATCTGTTTATCTGATTGATACTTGTTACAATGTAGCAATGAGATAACTACTTACTAAGGGTATTAGAGATTCTACTAAGGGTATTGTGCTTTCTACTGCGGGTATTAATGCCTCTCTTTTAGCCTCTATTGCGTTTTAAATGGTCTGGGTATAGTTTGGTATGGCTGGAGTGATAAAAGCTGAAATTTAAGCTTTTAAAATCTACTAACAATATTTAACGATTGAGTGGTATAAGTTGCAAAAAGTTTCAAAGATAAAGTTGCAAAGTTTCCAAAAGTTGCCACTTAAAAGTTTCCACTTTTAGAAAGTCACCAAAAAGCACCACTTAAAAATCACCACTTTTTGAAAAGTCAACGAAAGTCAACGGGCTTTTAGATGTTGATTTTTGAGTCCTACTTTTACTGGGCTGAAAATTATGCTTAGTAAATTATGGCTATATTACGGCTACTTAAAAGGGGTAAGGTTAGGACAAGGGTTAATGAGCTTAGAAATATGAAAATTGTAACTATCTGCACTAACTGGATCATCTTTTTAGTAGGATATTGGAGTTTGGTATAATTGCGGGTGCGGTAGTTACTAAATGCACCTGATACCCTGTGCGGTAGCTATTTAATAGCGGGTTGCGGGGTGGGTATCAAGGCATAAGGTTTCAGTGTGCGTTTGGTGTTGTTTTTATTGCTTATAGCCTTTATATTGGCTGTACCACTTTACTAAGTGGATCGTCCTCTTTTATAGGGGACGATAGCAATAAAGCAACTACCGCTATTATACCACACTACCAACTAAAAGAGTAAATCTATTGTAAGCGGGTACAATATGCCCCGCTATTGTTTCATCTCTTTAAGGCGTTTAACCTCTTTGTAAAACTC
>CAZGCF010000003.1:0-15496 GCA_964524095.1 uncultured Campylobacterales bacterium
AAAGTAGAGATTTACCAAACTTAAAACTATAGCTATAGTAATACTTATAATCAATGGCAAATAAAGTTTCTTTGTTATCGATGTAAACTTTTTCATAATAGCCCCTTTCAACCAATTCTAGTTTACAAAATCTTAAACTTTGTTAAATTTACTCCATACCACATCTGCCCCAAAGCGACAGCACCATCATTTGGTGAAACCTTAGATGGAAAATAGAACTCTCTATTCTCATCTTTACACCTTGCTAAAATCTTCTCTACAAGTGCTCTATTTTGAAAGACTCCTCCTGCAAAGAGCAGAGGTTTATCTCGATACTTTTCAGCTATCACAAAAACCATCTCAACAAGTGTTGCCAAAAATCTGGAGGCGGTCACTTTTTGATCAGGGTTCTTAACAATTTCACGCACCATATCTTGCCACATCACTCTTCCATTCTCTATGGTAAATGGATAGGGTTTTGCATCTTCTTTCTTGGCATTTGCCTCTATAAGCATACCGCTCTCCCCTTCAAAACCACTTACTTGACAAATACCGCAAAGACTAGAGACAGCATCAAAGAGTCTTCCCATTGATGATGTTTTTGGTGAGTTAATTCCTCTCTCCCAAGCTTTATGAAACATCTTAATTTCACCAACACTAAACTCTTTAACTGTAAGCAAAGATAGTTCCAACACCTCTTCAAGCGTAAAAACTTCAAACAGAAGAGACAAAGCAGTGCGTCTTGGCTCTTTAACAGCTCTCTCACCACCTATCAACTTAAATGGCGAAAGAGTAGCAATCCTCTCGAACCTTTTTGCATTGGCGATCATTACCTCGCCACCCCATATTGAACCATCATCGCCATAACCTGTACCATCCCAACAAAATGCCACTACCTCTTCATCTACCAATCCATACTCAGCCATCACACCCAAAGCGTGAGCATAATGGTGCTGAACTTCTAAGATTTTCAACCCACTATTTTTACTCTTCTGCTCTTTTGCCCACTTGGTTGTCTCATATACAGGATGTCTATCATGAACTATAACATCTATAGTAAAATCGTAAAATCTCTTAAATGTGTTAATAGTTCTCTCAAAATAGTCCATAGCTTCAATACTCTTTAAATCACCAATATGAGGAGAGAGTACTATACGATCACCAAAACCAAGAGCAATGGTACTTTTTTGGTTGGCACCAACGGCAAGAATTTTACGATCTATTGGCTCTTTCAGTGCAAAAGTTAAAGGTGCAACTCCTCTTGCCACACGAAGCCACAAAGGTTGAGTTCCAGCCACTTGCATTACAGAGTCATCACACGCATTAACTATATCGCGGTCATGATCTAAAACTGCATCAACTACCGATCCAAGCTTTTCTATCAACTCTTTTGAATCTCTTATTATCGGCTCATCACTCAAATTGGCACTGGTAGCTACAAGCGGAAAATCGATATAGTCAAACAGAAGCTCATGCAGTGGAGTATAAGGAAGCATAACACCTATTCGATCAATATTTGGAGCAGTAGATGGTGCAAGATTTGATCCTACTCTCTTCTTCAACAAAACAATAGGTCTCTCTCTACTTGTAAGCCACTCCTCCTCTATCTCATTAAACTCAGCCAAACTTCTAACTTCATCAATGCTCTTAACCATAATAGCCAGTGGTTTAGATGCTCTTCTCTTTCTCTCTCTTAAAAGCTTTACACTATTTTCATTGGAAGCATCACACATCAAGTGAAAACCGCCCAAACCTTTAACAGCTACAATTTCACCATTTTTAAGTCGTTTAGCACTCTCTTTTATTGGGCTAAAGTCCAATCCCCGATAAGGGGTTGAGACTTCAGTCTCACATATTATATTTCCGGTATTGTCAAGCAGAGTTAGTTTAGGACCACAGTTCCAACAACTGATCGGCTGAGCATGGTATCGCCTGTTCATAGGATCTTCATACTCTCTTTTACATTCAGGACACATCTCAAACTTTGCCATAGATGTGTTTGGACGATCGTAAGGTACTGTTTTTGTAATTGTGTAACGCGGTCCACAATTAGTACAATTTATAAAGGGGTAAGCATATCTACGATTTGCAGGATCTCGCAGTTCTTTTAGGCACTCTTCACAAAGGGTAACATCTGGGCTTACAGAGGTTACTTTTTCACTCTTACTATCAGAAGAGATGATCTCAAATCTTTCAAATCTTGCTAACTCTAACTCTTCTACATTTATACTCTCAACTTTTGCCAAAGGTGGTGGATTACTCTTTAAATACTCTATAAATTTATCGATTTTCTCTTTTTTGCCTTCTATGTGGATCTTTACTCCAGAAGCTGTATTGCTTACACTCCCTTTTAAACCAAGCTCTTTGGCAACTCTAAAGACAAAAGGACGAAATCCAACCCCCTGTACCACTCCCGTTACAGTTATATAAAAATGTTTTATCATATCTAAATATCTTAATTGTTTTCAAGATTATATAATTCTCTTACAAAATTTCGATATTTTATTAAAAGAGTATCTTTATCTACATTTACTACATTAAGACCAATGCTATCTATCTCATATACTCTTATCTTTATAAGAGTCTCTTTTTGTTTAGGAGTTAAGCTCTCTTTATTTTTTATGAGTGTTTTATAGTAGTCAAGCGAGCCACGATGAAGATGAGTACAAGCTTTTGATATATTTAATTCTAAATTCGTTTCAGAAGTACAAAATCCTTTAAATAGATGTGCTAATGCATTATTAAACTCTATAAGTCCCTGTTTAAAAAGTTTATTTTTATTAATAATATTAAAATCTGCCACTGAAATATAAAAGTTTTCCAATGCTGTTTGCATACTTTGCATACTTTGCAAAGATTTTAGATAGTCTTTAGAATTGCAATTTAAAGATATATACATTGCTTCATATGTTGGCACATCACCATCTGACAAATAACTATCAACAACTTTTGCTAATTGTTCAAGTGCTTCCTCTTTTCTTTTATAACTTACATCTTTTTTATTAATTATAAAAAAAACTTTAAAAAAAGTATTGATTACTCGCGTATTTCTTCCAAATCTTTTATCAAATGTGGCTATTAGGTCTTTAGAAGCAAACCTGCAATATTGAATAAAAAAAGAGGAGTATAAGTTCTGCAACTAAATGCCTCTTAATATATTATCAAGTTCTCTATCTGCTCTCTTCATATCATCATTAAAATAGTTATCTTCTTCAGAAAAGTCTCCGGTCAATCCTGAACCATCATTGTAAATAATTAACTTTTCAGGCTCTTCTGCAATTATCTCTTTACCCTTTATCTCAAAATCAAATCCTAAAAACTTCTCCTCTTCAACCTGTTTTGAGAGTGCAGTATCTTGCATAGTATTCGCCTTTGCATAATTTTACAAACTATTATACCGAAAAAGTTATAATATTTGATCTACTAAAAACTGTATCGATCTTTGATTGTTGAACTCATTTATTTGAAGTGTTCCTGTTACATCAACTCGTTGACCAATATTAACCATTTTATCAAAACCAAACTGCACAGCCTGCAATCTCTCATTTCCATCTGTCAATATAAGCCTTAAATGGTTTTTTTCAGCCCCTATTGTCATAACCTCAACAACACTCAAATCTTTTATTAAAAACTTTGGTCTGCTATTTGCCTCTCCATATGGCTCAAATCTTTCTAAAATCTCCATCAACTCCCAATCAACCTCGCTCATTGGAAGCTCTCCTAAGATCTGCTCTTTTGGTAAAAACATCTCTGATGGAAGTTTTAGAGCCTCTTTACATATTGCAGATCTAAAAAGATCAATATTTTCAACAGCCAAAGAGAGTCCAGCAGCCATTTTATGACCACCAAAACCATCAAGATACTCTTTACAGCTATCCAATAGCTCATAAAGATTGACATCACCTATGCTTCTTCCACTCCCTTTAGCCCTGTTTCCCTCTATAGAGAGTACAATTGCCGGTCGTTTAAAACGATCTACCAGACGAGAAGCTACAATTCCAACTACCCCTTCATGCCAACCGACTCCCGCAGTAACTATTACTGGATCATCAGGATTTGCCATAGAGATTGCCGATTCTGTAGTCTTTGCCTCTGTCTCCCTGCGAAGATGGTTAAAGTTATCAAGAACAAGCCAATTACTACTCGCTTCGCTTAAACTCTTTGATCGTAAAAATCGCAAAGCAGTAACTGCCGACTCCATACGCCCTGCACTGTTAATGCGCGGTGCTAATGCAAAACCTATATCTTCAGAACTAAAATTGCTCTTTCCAAGATATGCCCTAACAGCCTCAAAAGCTGGTCGATTAGATTTTGAGAGTAGCTCAAGCCCCTTTTGAACTAAAGGACGATTAATAGAGACAAGAGGCATAACATCAGCAACAATAGCTAATGCCAACAGATCTAAAAACTCAACCATTCTAATAGATAAACCCATCTTGGCCTTAAGTGCCCCTATCAAAAACCAAGCAATCTGTGCACCACAAATCTCTTTATATTCAAAACTACACAAAGACTTTTTTGGATTTACTATTGCATAAGCTTCAGGCAAAGAGTCAGATGGTGTATGGTGATCTGTAATTATCAAATCAATACCACGCTCTTTACAAAGAGTTGCTGATTCATGAGCAGTTATTCCATTATCAACAGTTATTATGAGATCGGCAGATATTCGTTCCAATAGTTTTACAGAGATGCCATAACCATCATTAAATCTATTTGGGATCACAACCTCAACAGGGTAATTTATAATCTCAAAAAACTCTTCCATCAGAGCTGTTGAGACTACACCATCAACATCATAATCTCCAATAATGGCTATTCTCTCTCTATTTTTTACAGCAAGAGCTATACGCTCACTGGCACGATCCATATCGTGAAGTTCAAAAGGGTTTGGAAGATCTTTAAGAGATTTAAAACCATCGCTAAAACGCGCTGTAAGTAAATGCGCGATTTTAGCTTTACTAAGACGAGGTAGATTACTCATTATCGGCGTTTTTTGCTGTCAAAGCCGCCTTGGCAAATGCAAGAATTGATGGGTTTGGATTTTGCAAACGCGATGTAAACTCCGGATGAAACTGTACACCCAAAAACCAAGGGTGATCTTTAACCTCAACCGCCTCAATAAGTCCATTTGATTCACCCGAAATGATCATACCAGCCTCTTCAAGACGCTCACGATAGAGAGGATTTGCCTCATATCTATGTCTATGTCTCTCATAGATAATCTTTTTACCATCATAAGCTTCATAGAGTTTGCTACCCTCTTTTGTTTCACACGGGTAAGCCCCCAAACGCATTGTTCCGCCAAGCGGGCTTGTGTGTGTACGCACCTGCTTTTGACCAGACTGATCTATGAACTCATCTATCAAGTAGATAATAGGCTCTTTTGTTTCAGGATCAAACTCAACAGAGTTTGCCTCTTTAATACCTAAAACATTTCTTGCAAACTCAATTAGACTCAACTGCATTCCAAGACATATTCCAAGGTATGGTATTCTGTTTTCACGTGCATGGCATATAGCAACTATCTTTCCTTCTACACCGCGTACGCCAAATCCACCAGCAACCAAAATACCATCGACATCTCCTATAGTCTCTTCAACACCCTTCTCTTCAATATCTTCACTATCAACCCAGTGAATATTTATACGCGTATCTAGAGCGGCTCCGGCATGAATCAAAGCTTCCGTAAGAGATTTGTAAGACTCTTTCAGATTTGTATATTTTCCTACAAATGCAATGGTTATCTCATCTCTTGGTGCAATTATACGTTTTACCAAAATATCCCACTCTTCCATATTTGGTTCACCGGCAGTTAAACCAAATCTCTTGTTTAGTGGGTTCATTATTCCATCTTTTAGAAAATTAAGAGGAACCTGATATATAGTTTGAGCATCCAAACACTCTATAACACTCTCCATGTCAACATCGCAACTCATAGCTATCTTTTTACGAACCTCTTTAGGTAGAGGCTTTTCACAACGTGCAATGATCATATGAGGAGTAATACCAATTCTGCGCAACTCCTGCACACTATGCTGTGTAGGTTTTGTTTTTAACTCTCCTGCCGCTTTAATGAAAGGTACAAGAGTTACGTGAATATTGATTACCCTATCACTTCCAAGCTCATGCTTGATCTGTCGAATTGTTTCAAGGAATGGAAGCCCCTCTATATCACCAACAGTACCTCCTAACTCGACAATCAGAACATCCTTACCTTTTCCAGCCTCAAAAATCCTCTGCTTAACCTCTCCAACAATGTGAGGAATTACCTGAATAGTTTTACCAAGATACTCACCTTTACGCTCTTTGGTTAAAACAGTATGGTAAACCTGCCCTGTTGTAAAGTTATTCTTTTTGCCAAGTTCAACATTTAAAAAACGCTCATAGTGACCTAAATCCAGATCTGTCTCTGCTCCATCAGCTGTAACAAATACTTCACCATGCTCAAGAGGACTCATAGTGCCTGGATCCATATTTAGGTATGGATCCATCTTCAAAATAGAGACATCAAGTCCTGTCTGCTTAAGAAGCGTTCCTACGCTTGCCGCCGTAATTCCCTTGCCAAGAGAACTTAAAACTCCACCGGTTACAAAGATATATTTGGTCATGTACGCCTCATCAAAAGAAAGTTTTGTAATTTTAACAAACTACCGCTAAGAGATGCCTTGGACAAAAAGAGGCCAACAGACTCCAGCTCCTCCTAAAAACTTTATTAAACCGTTTTCCTCTTTTTATAGCCTATTCGACACCTCATCGCCTCTGTCACAAGCAACCTTGCCATTTCGCGACTCTGTATAAGAATATGATCTACATTAAGATCGCCTATCATCTCCCTCTCCTCTTCACTTCTTACTTTAACAACAATATTAGCATTTGGAGCCACAAGCATCAACGCTTCACATATAAGCCTTAAGTGCCTTATATGATCAACCGCAACAATTACAGCACTTGCTTTGCAAACATCAAACTGTTTTAACACATCTTTGTCTGCGGCATTTGCAAAAAAGATAGGTTCACCCATCTTTCTACCACTCTCCATTCTATAAATATTATGCTCTAAAATAAGGTAACTGACCCCTTGACGCTTTAACTCTGCTGATACTTTACGCCCCAATGGTCCAAAACCGCAAACAATTATATGATCATTAAACCCTGTTGACTCCAACTTTGCAACCTCAGGCTCTGGCTCTGGAGTAAAAAGATCTGCTATATCGCGTACACGCGCAAGAATAAAAACTGAAATAACCATTGAAATAACAACAGCACTCAAAAGAATTTGAGACTCTTTAATGCTTATGAGAAGATTTGACTGAGCTAAAGAGAATACTGCAAGTGCAAACTCACCAACCTGCGAGAGTGCCAATGCAGTTTTCAAAGCTACACGAGGTCTTGTAAAAAAACGCATAAAAAGGAGTATTACCCCAAATTTTATACTCATTACAATCAGTGTAACAAGCAGAATCCATCCAATATTCTCTGCTACTATATGTAAATCGATCTGCATACCTACAGTTGCAAAAAAGAGCCCCAATAGCAGATCTCTAAATGGTGCCAACTCAGCCTCTATCTGATATTTATAGTGCGTCTCTGCAATCATCATACCTGCCAAAAAGGCTCCAAGCGAATATGTAAAACCAAATATATGTGCAAGCTCAGCTGATCCTATAACCAAAAATAGAACTGTTCCTAAGAAGATCTCTGATGATTCTGTTTTAGCAACCCACTGTAAAAGCCAATCTATAGCATACTTACCAACTAAATAGATAATTATTCCTACTATAACAGCATCTAAAGCTATTCTTTTTAGCATCATAAATATATCGCTATTCTCTGACGAAAAGATAGTGATCATCAATAGAATAGGAATTACCGCCAAATCTTGGAAGATCAATATTCCAACAGATTTTCGTCCATAAGGTGCCTGAATATCATCACTCTCATTTAATGTTTTTAACACAATTGCAGTAGATGAAAGCCCCAAAGCCAAACCTGTAATAATTGCACCCTCTTGTGCCATACCTAAAAAATAGGCTGTTGTTCCAAAGACAAGAGCAGACAGTACCATCTGAAGCGATCCATATAGAATCACCTCTTTTCTCATAGCTACAAGCTGACGGAAAGAGAACTCCAAACCAATAGTAAACATTAAAAATACAATACCAAACTCTGCAATCTCATTTAACTCATTGTGATGCTCATTATGAAGCCCAAAAACAGCAGATATTACTATACCAGTAGCAATATAACCAATAACAGTAGGAATTCCTATACGCTTTAGAAGTGAGTTGATAGCTGTAGAAAAAAAGATACCTGCCAATATAATTGGTAAATAGGCCATTACCGTTCCTTTTTTATACTGATTATATATTTAAACGTCACTTTTTACACATATTTAATAAGTATTTATACAAAAGAAACACCAAATAATTTATGGGACTGAAGTCCCATCCCCGAATAAGGGGTCGAGACTTTCTCACAGAGAGTGCAAGCACAAGAGTCTCGCTATTAATTGGGATTACTTTTGATTAGGTACTTAAATCCCTTATAGACAGGACTAAAACCACCATACTTACTGAGCTGGAAACGGGACTAAATTACCGATTCTTATATATTGTAATTTTTTATCAACTTTTTAATTTTTTCAAAATTTCTACAGGTTTAATAGCATCAGTTAATGCAGAATATCCACCTTCAAGAATTTTAACAGTACTAAACCCTTTCGACAACAAATATGCATAGACAATAGATGCTCTGATATTAGCAGGACAAAAAACTGCTATCAACTTCTCTTTTGAAATCTCATCTATTCTGTCTGGAATTTCATTTATAGGAATATTTTTAGATTCTAGATTAGAAAAAATTTCCATTTTTATAGAGACTGCTTCTGCTTCCTCTTTTGATCTGACATCCAATAAAAAACCGTTCTTGATAGCAAAAAACTCTTTAGGTGATATTTTATGCTCACCTTTACCAAAATAATCCAATGTAAAATTTTTAAGTATTTGATCCATCTATTCCTCTTGCAGTTTAAATCCAATTATCTGTTCTTTTAGTGCCTTTGCCTGCTCTTCTATTTTATCTACGTTTTTATCTATCTCTAAAAGTTCATTTACTAACTTTTCACTATCATTTTTTGATTTATCAATATCAGAAACCATACTACTTGTTGCTTCTTTAATATATGAAATTGTAGCTGTTATTTCTGAAGTTGCTTTTTGACTCCGTTCTGCAAGCTTTCTTACCTCATCTGCTACAACAGCAAAACCACGTCCATGTTCACCTGCTCTAGCTGCTTCAATCGCTGCATTCAGTGCCAATAAATTAGTTTGATCAGCAATATCTTTAATAAGACCAACCATATTTTCAATATCGTTTGTTGAAGTCTCTAATGATTTTGCTTTTTCTACCAATTCAGTTTGTCCTGCTTGAAACTCACCTGTTGCCCAATCAACAGATTTTTTAAGAGCATTTTTTGTCTTTATAGACTCTTCACCTACTTCAATAGTGGATTTTTGTATCTGTTCTATTATGTCATGTAAAGTTTTAATTATTTCATTAATTGGTCCATTTAACTCTTTTAACTCAGATTCCTTATCCAACTCTAATAAAGTTGATATATCTTTATCTCTAATCTTTTTTAGTTTTTCTATAATAGGAGAAATCTCATTAGATAAAAATCTCTTTCTTTCAGCTAACTCTTCTCTTCTATCTCTAATTATTACAAATGTTCTATCAAGCGAATTATTGATAAATACTGGTATCACATAAACAAATACTGGTATTATCTCTTTATTTTTATTTTCTATGTTTGCAAACCCATACCCAGCTTTTTTCTCTATCATATCAAACTTTTTTACTATTTTACATACTTGACACTCGTTATGATTACTAGGCCATAGTACTTTTGCAGCACTACTAACATTTTCAAGCTCTAAATCACTCCATCCTACAAGTCTACTAAATCCATCATTCCATTCAATAAACCTTCTATTTGGCAAAACGGAAAATAGTCCAACTGGATATATCCTTTTAAACTCCTCCCAATAGAATATTTCCCTATCTTTAATAGCAAAAAGAGTTTTACACTTCTCTTCTATTGTTCCATTTGTCAATAATTCCTTTTCATTGTCAAATACTACAATATCTTTATCGTCTAAAACCTTCTTTATCTCGCTTTCTAAAAACTTAAAATCAAGTTTATTCTCCTCTTTAGTAAAAAGCCCCATTTTTATCCCTTTGAGCTGAAAGTTAGAAATTAATGAATAATAATAATAGTAGTAGTATTAAAAAGTACTTTAATAATTTGAGTAATTATTCACTTATTAAAGTCCCGGAATTCTTGGAATCTTTTCAAGTTTTGAATTTTTGCAGTACCAACCCCACGCCTTTTTAAGCCAGTGACCTACAACAGGCATAGGGATCATTTTTCCACCTTTATCATCTCTATAAACAAAAGCGGCACCGTCACCACTATCCATAACGCAAAGAATGTTAATATGGCTCATATAGCCTTTACGCTCTTCACTCCCCTTAGAAATAGATTCAATATTGAATGCTACATTACGAGCCATCACCTCAGCAACATGCCCCTGCTTTGCACGCCAATCTGGACCATCAAGTGCAACAGAGTCGCCAATAGCAAAAACATTGTAAAATTCCGGTGACTCATCATAGTCATGAACTACTTCACAATAGTCATTGATCTTGATCAAACCTGCTTCATTAAGCGGAAGATCAGAGTTTTGAAAGACAGGGTGACCATTTCCGGCAGGAATGAACATTGTAAAGTCGCTTTCAAGCTTACTATCATCTTCAAAAACAATTCCATCACTCTCAAAACACTTTATCTTTTTGCCAAAATGGCGTTTGATATTGAGACGTTTGAAAAAGATATCCATCATTTTAAGAGCCTGCTCTCCAAGTCTTGCACCAGGACTCTGCATAGGAGCAAAAAAGGTAAGCTCAAACTTATCACGAATCCCCAATTTTTTCAAATGGTTATGCACATTAAAAAGCACCTCAAAAGCAGGACCGCCACGAACATTGCTTGGATCTTTTGGATTGCCTCCAAAACCCATGGCAATCTTTCCACCACCCTTTTTGATTAACTCATCTATTCGCTCTTTGATCTTAATAGACTCTTTTGGATCTCCACATATTGAGAGAAAGTGTTCACTCCCCTCATGCTTCATCTTACCGCTACCTATGGCTATTACCAAATATTCACATCCATACTCGCCATTGGCGCAAACAACACGGCGCTCTTTAGAGTGGATCTCTTTTACCTCATCTTCTATTAACTCAAGACCATGAACATCTGCTTGATCTTTAAGAGGTACACAAACATCATCAAATTTAGCTTCGCCTGTCGGAATCCAAATGGATATTGGGTATATATAAAAGTAGTCACGATTTGAGATCATCGTGACTTTAAAGCCCCTTTTTCTTAAAAAGATAGCCGCTTCAAGACCCGCAAACCCTCCACCAAGAATTAAAACCTTTTTCATTTCCATTTTTTAGTTCCCCCTATGTCTAATTGAGTGCTACTTTTTCAGCTTTTTCTGAACAATATCCCATCTTGGATAAACAAATACACTATTTCTCTCTACAACAATCTTTTCAGGATCATCAACCGCATACGCTTTAATTGTGATTGGAACTGGTGTATCTTTTCTTGAATCTTTAGCCAATGGCTTTAGAGCTTCAAGCTGAACAATCTTTTTAGCCTTCTTACCTGCTGACAATTTAAACGGTTTGCTAGGTTTAACTATCTTAATTTCAGGATGTCCAACTACCTCAAAGTAGTATTTGTGATCTTTGCTATCAGTATTTTGGAAAAGGAATGTATAGTCATTTACAATTCTTCCATCATGAGTAAATCTATAGAGCTGAGCTGTCTTATTGATATTTAGCAACATATGCTCTTTCTTTGTTCCCATTATCAAAAGAGCAACAAAAACAATTGTCAATGCTACTGAGTAAGCAATGGTTCTTGGACGAATATATTTAGTCTTACCCTCTTGCTTCTGTATCTCTCTCGGGCTTGACCACACAATAAGACTTGGCTTACCAAGCGCACCCATTACTTTAGTACACTCATCAACACACTCCAAACAGTTAATACACTCTAACTGCATACCCTGTCTAATATCAATATGAGTAGGACATACCTTCACACAACTCTCACAAGCTGTACACTCTGCATCAGGCTCCCTCTCTTTCAACTCTTTTACACTATTTACAATCTTTTTGGCATCCTGCCCTTCATGCTCATAAATATGCCCACCACGATGAGTGTTATATATAGCCATAATTGTATCGTCATCATACATAACAGACTGAACCCTGCTATAAGGACAGATATATATACAAAAGTTCTCTTTTACCCATACAACATCTATAATCAAAAATAGAGTTATACCGAGCCAAAAACCTACAAGAACACCATGTTCACCAGGATTTTGAATATACTGAAAAAAATCTTCAGGAGGCACAAAGTACCACAAAAAGTCAGCCGCAGCAATCAACGCCAAAACAGCCCACAATAGTATTGCAACACCTTGCTTAGCTCTATTTTCAGGCTTAGACCAATCCGGCTCTTTCTGCTTATTTGAAATTCGTTTACGTATATGTAGAAGTTTTGTTTCAAAAAGATCACGATAGATTACCCTAAAAATTGTCTGTGGACATGCCCAACCACACCATACACGACCACCAAGTGTAGTCATAAAAAAGATACCCAAGAAGAGAAGCATCAATAGAAATGGCATTAAATACAGCTCTTGCATATCAAATCGAACAAACAGGAAGTGAAGCTGTTTATGATCAAAGTTAAGCAAGAAGAAGTGGTTGCCGTTTATCTTTATAAATGGCAATATAAGAGCTACAAGTGTAACCAATCCAAAAAGCCAATACCTTTTTACTCGATATGGCGTCCAATTTTTTAAATACTCTTTTGAACCCTTTTTGTTTGACGCAGAAGCGCCGGCTGTTGCTTGCATTTTTAACTCCTTTTAATTTAGTTTTAACTTTCTTGTTCAAATGGACATATTAACATTTCATCGCTTATGATATCTGTTTTCAAAGATTTTCCCATTGAAACAAATGCATTATCGATTAACTCTTTAAGAGAGCGCGACTCTATATAATCTTTCAATGAGCTTCTACTCACATCAAGTTTACGAGCAATTGCACTAACACTAAACCCATCTTTAAGCATTTGCAAAATTTCTGGCTGTAATGCATCAAATTTTGAACGTGACTTACTCCCTTTTGGTCTGCCTACTCCAACTCTTTTTCTTATGATCTCCTTTCTCTCCTTATTTAAAAGTGGTAAAACCTGCCCTAATTGAGTCTCTTTTGTTATTAAGATCCCCTGTCTTGCAATATAAAGATTTATCTTTCTACTTATAGTACAACAGATAATTTTTACAATCTCATCTACTCTACTGCTTAGTGTCCAAATCTCATCTACAATAAGATTATCTCCCTCTTCCATCGAATTCATAAACTCTTCAAACTGTTTTCTCTCTTCAATAGGACGATTTTTACTAGAGTGTTCAACAACCTCTTTCTCAATCTTTAAACCATTTGCCAAAGCATAACTGATGACATCTTTTTGTTGCAGTGTTAGACTTTTGGTTTCAGGTACCTGTCTAAGATATGCGTATGTCATAATACTCCCAAATATTTTTTATAATAGTACACTATATTGACGAAAATAGTCAATTAAATTTTTATTAAATCGTCAAAAAATGTCATAATTTTGTCACTAAAATCATTTAGCAACAAAATTATGATAAAATTTAAATTAAAAAAGGATCAATAAAGTGGATTTAAACTTAACACACCTTGATGAGAATGATCGCCCTAAGATGGTTGATGTTGGTTCAAAAGAGCCAACAAGACGCATTGCAACAGCAAGTGGTACAATAAAGATGAGTCAAGAGGCGTATAATACTGTAGTCAACAACAAAGCAAAAAAGGGTCCTGTACTGCAAACGGCAGTAATTGCCGCAATACAAGGAACCAAAAAGACGCCAGAGTTAATTCCTATGTGCCACCCTCTTCTGCTTACAGGAATAGATTGCAATATAGAGGAGCTACCCCAACTGCCTGGATTCAAACTTTATGTAACAGCTAAACTAAATGGTAAAACAGGTGTTGAGATGGAGGCTCTTACAGGTGTAAGCATAGGACTCTTAACAATTTACGATATGGTAAAAGCTATAGACAAAGGAATGGAGATATTAAATATACAACTCGAATCCAAAGAAGGAGGTAAGAGTGGTGATTATAAACGAGAGTGAAAAAAAGGTTGAAATAGCCTACCCTTGTGAATGGAAATATAAAGTAATTGGTGAAGATAAAGAGAAGATAGAAGAGGCTGTAAAATATGTTATGGGAGAGCGTCCACATACATTAGACTTTTCTAAAACATCAAACAAAGGCTCATACCACAGTTATGAACTATGTACACTTGTTCATAATGAAGATGATCGCACAGAGCTTTTCCGTCAACTCAAAGAGCATAATGACGTAAAAATAGTACTATAAGGAAAAAGAATGGAACTAGAGTTAAAAAACTTTTATAACAAAGAGATAGAGAGTGGAAAGAGTAGCGATACAGCTATAAAAGATGCTATAAAAAAGGCTATTGAAACATATGTACATCTTCATCGTGGACAATCCCCTCAAAACTTAAGCGAACAGATCTCTGAAGCAGTATATAAAGAGCTTTCAGCACTTGGACAAAAAGATGAAGCACTCTTAAAATATGCATTTGAAACTCTAATAGAGAGCATTCAGAAGCCAAAAGAGAAAGAGATTGAAAGACTCATAGTTGAGATCGATCGTCTGCAAAGACACTTAAATACAGAGGAGGAGGAGCTACAACGAGCACTTCGTGCAATATTTACCGGCATAGAGCGTTGTAGCAATAGAGTCGATCCAGATGAGCAGGCTCTATGGCAAGAGGCACTAGAAAATACAGAACTAGAGCATGTTGATGGGCTTGGTATATTAAATGAAACAGTTGAAGCGGCTCTGATTGCGGCATATGAAGAGGCTGAAGATATAGAGAGTGCCATAAGAGAAGTTATACGCCAAATCACCCATAAAGCATTAAGCGAAGGACTACTCAGTTCAGCACGCGTTAAAGCAACTCTTACCACAATATTAACAAAAGCATCAGAGCTTGCAGAAGCAACACCAAACAGTGCAAAAGATATTATTCACGGAACTGTTTATGGTATAAATGATGCTCTCATCTCTACTGTCAAACAGCTAAAAGAGCAGTTAAATTTTGCACCAGATGAGATCAGAGGAAACCATATAACCAATTGGGAAGATTTAATAAAAATGTTATCTAGAAGTGATGAGCTTTATAAAGAGATCATAGATGAAGTAGCAAGCAAAAACTCTAGCTTTGTAAGCGAAATATTGACTCTAAGTGCAAATGTTTTAGGTGACAATATTGCAGAGCTTAACCGCATAAGCGATGAGACCATAGATC
>CAZGCF010000004.1:0-15410 GCA_964524095.1 uncultured Campylobacterales bacterium
GGGGGTTTATATGTCTATTTTTCTGTGTTACCACAAACATCAACTCTTTCTAGACTCTACCAATGACATAACCTTTTTTTATCTTTTTGCCCTCTCTAATTGTTGGAGCTATTTTATCCATCTTAGCATATATTGTATGTAAGTTATACTTATGCTCAACAATTACTACCTTTCCCAATACAGGTGTATCTTTTGCAAAAACAATACGACCGTTTAGTACATTTTTAACCTTTGCATTCTTTTTATAAGGTTTTAATGTAACAGATTCATTGAAAATTTTTATTTTATATATAGGATCGGTATAAACGCCAAATTTTTTAACAACCTTTGCTCTTCCAACTGGAGATATTGTTTTAGGTCCCCTGTATCTTCCAATTGCATGTTTTTGAAAAGATGAACCGATTTTTCTAACTTTTAATCTATTGCCTCGGTCAATCTCTCTACTGCTTTTACTAGCAAGTTTCTGCTTTTTTCTTCGGTCAATCTCTTTACGTTTTAGAATATTGAGTTTTGCTAATGTCTTTCTTAAATCTTTCTCCTCCTTTTGGAGTCTCTCTAAACGCTTTTGATATCTCCTTTTCTCATTTTCTAGTTGAGAAAGAATCTCTCTTTTTCTCCTTTTCTCTTTTGCGGCGAGCTCTTTTTTTGACTTCAATCTATTTATCATCGATATTAATTTTTGAGCCTCATTATCAAGTTGCTCTTTTTTGTTAATTGTATTAAGTAGCTCTTTCTCCATTTTGCGTATCTGCTCTGTTTCATTAGTTATTAATATTTCAAGCACTTCATTTCTAATTACATCATCAGGGTTTTGAAGTCCTCTATCTTTCTTAATAGATTCTAAAATATATGAGTTTGCAATCATCTTTGCAAATTGGTATTCTTGTATTCTCTTTTTCTCTTCTATAGTTTTTAACTCTTCTTGTATCTTCTTTAAACGCTTCTCTGAAGATGAAAGAATTTTTGCACTTTGTTCTATCTCACTATCTAAATCTTTTAAAAGTTCTTCTAACTTTTTTAACTCTGTCTCACTATTGTTTATCTCTTTTGCAATATTTGCAAGTTTTTTATCCATATATACATAGCTGTTTTTGGTCTCTTGTAACCTCTTTTTTGATGAGGCAATCTTTAGATCAATTGAGCTGGCATATATAAGAGTGGTAGTCAGATATAAGAAAAGCAATATACGCACTTAATGTTCCTTAAATCTAACTATTACCCATAAAGTGCTTATTAGTGCTACTCCATATGAAATAGCGGCAAGCATCGAAATATCTTCATGCCAAAAAGATGATATATTAGTCATTCCCAATTCAGATATAACTGAAAGTAATTGAGGTTGATTTATGATGTAGTAAATAACTCCAATTGTCATAAGTAAAGCCAATGTAGCATCAACTATTGCCAATTTAATTAAAATTGTACTTCTTAGCCAAACAGGAGCACCAAAAAGTGCCATTATCTGCATTCTTTCATAATGCTCTAACTGCCAAATTGTCATCTGTTTGATCATCAGTAGAAATGAAATTATTGAGATTAAAATTATAAATATAGATATATTTGTTTTAAAAAAACTCAATATCTCATACATTTTGTCATGCATATCTTCAAAAGCGTGTACACTTTTAACACCATTTATCTTTAATATATTCTTTTTTAATATCTCAATCCTTTCTGCATCTGTGTATCTTCTCAATTTAACTGTATAAAATAGTGGAACAATATTTTTTATTTTGTAGATATTTTTTGAGCTTATCTGCTGTTTGATTTTATCTAATACTTTTTCAATACTTATTAACTCTGCACTTTTAATTATGGTATCACTTTGGATTATATCCGATTTTGTAACGCCTTTATCTGAAACAACTATTAATGAGTATTCGCTATTTAAGCGCTCTTCATAAAAGTTTAAAATTTTATCTATAAACATCAGATACTCTAGACTAAATAGTATGGCAAAAAGGGGTAGTATTAACCCTAAATGGTTCTTAATGGATCTCATAAATTGCTCCATTCTCTATCATTAAATGGCGATAAGGAGTATTTAATACCTCAGGTATATGGTGTGTAACGACAACCACAGTAGTTTTAAGATCCTGGTTGGCACGCTCAAGCAGTTCCCATACAACTTGACTGGAGTACTCATCTAAGTTTCCGGAAGGTTCATCAGCTAAGATCAAAAAAGGGTTGTGTGCCAAAGCTCTAGCCATAGCAACTCTTTGTTGTTCACCACCACTTAACTCCATAGGAAACCGATCTGACTTGTGTGAAAGTTTTACATGGGCAAGTAGTTTTTTGGCTTGATTTCTACTGACATCTTTTGAAAAACCTGCAATCATTAATGGTAGAGTTACATTCTTTTCAACATTCCACTTTTTAATAAGTTTATAATCTTGAAAAACTATACCTATATGACGACGAAGTTTATATAACCTCGAAGCACTGACTCTTCCCATATCAACTCCGCCAACAATTAAGCTTCCTCCATATGGAGAGATTGCGCCATAAAACGATTTTAATAGGGTTGATTTACCACTTCCACTTGCACCAGTTATAAAGACAAATTCGCTAGATTTTACTGTAAATGTTGCATTTTTAATAACAGCTTCATGTTGTGGATAAGCCAATTTTAGGCTATTTGCTTCTATTACATTTTGCATATCTGCATCCATTTTAAAATTAGTTGATGCGCTTTGTGGTTAGTTTCAGTTTTTACTGGATCGTATGGATAGTATCTGGCTTTACCATTTTTGATTAGAATGAACTTATGTTCTGGTCTATCAAAGCTTCCTAAAGATAGTCGTATTAATCCATCTGTTTCATCTATTGCATAGAAACGCTCAATATGTGCAAAACATCTATCTTCTATCCAAGCTTTTTGCGGTTTATCTTTAAAGAGTGAAGAGATTTTTACACCTTCTGGAAAGTCAAAAGATACATCTACTCTTTTTGGCTTAGACTCTTTTAGCGACTCAACGCGAATCTCATATATATCTTTTTCATATCTTAGCCATCTCTCTTCATATTTACTTTTTATAGCTGAGTCACTATTTTTTTCCAATGTTAACTTTACATATTTTGGTTTGGTAAAAATATCCATAGAGTAGTGAAAGTAGTTATCACTATCTGTACGAAGCTCCAGTCTGCCACCAAGTTTTAAAACCCTCATTGCTTCATTAACAAAAGAGTCAGATATTACACGTCTATGAGGCTTTTTATCCCAAGGAACTGGAAAGTGTACAAAGATCCTCTCTACTCTGTTGCTTGGTAGAAGCTCCATAAAAAGTCTTGCATCATAATCTATAACCCAAACATTATCTAATCCTTCAAGATCTACTCTTCTCATAACCTGCTCAAGTGAAGGTCTATGAATTTCAAGACCAATGAAGTGAACATTAGGATTCTCTTTTGCTTGATGTAGTAGGTGTCGTCCACTACCAAACCCTATCTCTATCCAAACCTCTCTATCTGGCAAATCATCAGCATTAAACTCAGCTATCTCTTTCAATGAAGGTAATGGCTTTTTGAGAGGTACATTATCAACATTTGCAATATTTGAGTAACTTGGTTTTTGATCTGTTATATTTAAATACTCCTGTAAAGCTCTTTTAATTAGAGTATTTGGAGATGGACGCGAAATCTTTTCTGCTTTTATAAGTACTTCACCATTTTTTAGTTTTACCTGTAGTAAAAATGGAATATTTTCTACTTCTACTCCCAACAGACCATCTTCATGATGCTCCATGTTTTTAGCATACCATAAAAAAGAGACCTCACTACTATTGAGAGGTAAATTTTCAAATGGTTTAAATGAATCTACTTTAATATGTGGCATGGCTTAATGTTTATCTTCAATATATAGTTCTACAGGCTCAGATGGTAACGAACGAATTCCATACTTATCTACAGCTATTATACGATATGTATATCTAATACCTGGTTTCATAACTGTATCTATAAACTCTCTTTTAGTTATATTTATAAATTCGCGTTTTTTCCTTACTAAACCATCCCAATGGTTACGAATAACAATAAAACTTTTAGTTCTATTATCGTTAGATTTCCACTTTAAAACTGTATGATTGTCAACTACTTTTGCATCAATAATTGTAGGTGTAGATGGTTTTGGAATAGTGCTTCCCATAACAGGGACTTTTTGTATGGGGCTTTCAAGTCCATCTTTATCAACAGCTGTCACTTTATAGTAGAAGACTTTACCATCCTCATCTACAATATCATTATAGTTTACTCTATCTGTCTTTGCTCTGTAACTATAAAATGTACTAGGATAAGAGCTTCTATATATTTTATAATAAACTACATCTTTGGTTGAACTTGGTTGCCATCTTAAATGAATCTTTTTAGGCATATCTATAGTAGCTTGTAAACCTTTTGGTGGAAGAGGTAAAGGTTTTGTTATAGCTTTTACAGGTGTACTAGGTTTACTAACTATTCCATTGTAGAGTTTAACACGTACACGATATATATATACTTCACCATCTTTTAAATTTTTATCAATATATTCTGCACTCAACCTATTTTTTACGACTGCAATTTTTGTCCAATTGTTTGGTTCTCTTACAACTGCTCTCTCAATAATATAGCCATTTACTTGAGGATTTTGGTGTGGTCTCCAAATAAGTTTAACTCTTTTTGGTAGATTGGCAATTGCGCGAACAAAACTTACAGAGTTAGGAGCAGGTTTAGTAAAAACACGTATTGGCTTAGACTGTTTTGACTCAAATCCATCTTTATTGTATGTTGACATTTGATATACATATTCATGACCAGGTTTTAAGTTTGTGTCAACATAGTGTGAACTATATCTATCTTCTATAGTAGCTACACGTATAAGTTTTTGCCCTTTACCCGATTTGAGACGATAAAGATGATAACCCTCAATCTCTTGAGATGGTACCATTTTCCATTCAAATCCTACACTTGTAATGTCTGACAATGTTTTAATAGAGGTAACTTGAGGTAAGTTAGGTAAAATTTTAGGTGTTTTGGGTTTTGATGAAAGATCTTTACCGGCACACCCACCCATCACAACCATTAAAAGCATTAAGCAAACTGTTTGTATCCAAAATTTCATAAAGTCTCTCCTTATCAATACACCTAGATATTTCTGAAAATATACTTTCTGGAAACGGCGCTACAAAGTAGAGCGTTTCACCGCTTTTTGGATGGTTTAAATAGAGTATATATGCATGTAGCATTATGCGCCTGATAGTATCGTTTTTGCTCTTAAAACCGTATAAACTATCACCTACAATATGTCTGCCTATACTACTAAGATGAACTCTTATTTGATGAGTCCTTCCTGTAAAAAGTTTAGCTGAAATGAGTTCAAAACTACCATTTTTGCATTGAGCTAACTTTTTAAAAGCTGTTTTAGCATATTTTCCGCCACTTACAACTCCCATTTTTAGACGATTAGCTGGATTTCTTGCTATTGGTTTTTCTACACAAAGATCCTCTTTTAATGGGTGATCGATAATCGCTATATAGTATCGACCCATACTCTTGTTTTGTAACTGTTGTGAGAGTTTTTCGTGTGACTCATTATTTTTGGCAATTACCATAGCTCCACTAGTCTCTTTGTCGAGACGATGAACAATTCCATGGCGTTCATCTCCACTTATTGTAGAGAGTGAAACTCCCTTAACTTTCAACCAATCTACAAGTGTTGCCTCTTTTACACTTGGTGCTGGATGAACAACAAGAGGTGAGGGCTTATTGATAACCATAATATCATCATCTTCATAGAGAATCTCTACATCAAAATCTACTTCTGTAGTCTCTCTCTTTTCAACTTTTGGTAGTGAATACTCAATGCAATCATTTGATTGAACTTTAAAACCTGCTTTAGTAACTACCTTACCATTTACTCTAACATACCCTTTCTTTATTAGCTGTTCTATTTGGTTTCTTGATGATTCAAGAGACTTTTGAAGCAGTTTATCTAAACGCTCAGATTTTACAGCAGTAACTCTCTGCATTAAACTATCTCTTTCCATAGATTCGATAAAATACCTCCAATTAATTCTGCAGGTAAACAGATGAAACTATTTCCTATATTTGATAGACGCATTTTAACACACTTCGATTTTTTTTTACTGCTACTAATTTTGCCTATAATAGCAATTTCACTAATTTTAGTTAATGAAATCAGCACTGCTCTCTTTAGAAAAGAGCTTTTATACATTGGTCTTGGTATCTTTGTATTTTTTATATTCTTTCTTATACCTTGGCGCTCCATACGTTGGTTAATACCATACTTCTATTGGGGGACAATACTACTTTTAATTAGTGTCGATCTCTTTGGAGTTACTAAACTTGGTGCTCAAAGATGGTTAGAGATTCCATTTATTGGTTTAACAATACAACCATCAGAGCTATTTAAACCTGCATTTATTTTAATGCTTGCCTATCTTATACAAGAGAATCCTCCACCCAAAGGTGGGTATAGATTGAAAGATTTTCTAAAACTCTCATTCATAATTTTGCTTCCATTTTTTCTTATAGCTAAAGAGCCAGATCTTGGGACAGCTATGGTTTTGTTAATAATTGGGTATGGAATTCTCTTTGTGGTAGGTGTTCATTGGAAAATTTGGACTGGCATAGTAATATCTTTAGCTATAACAGCACCATTTCTCTATAGTAATCTACACGACTATCAAAAAAAGCGTATTCATGACTTTCTTGCAGAAAAGCCTAGTTACCACGTTCAACAATCAATTATAGCCATAGGTTCAGGAGGATTAACAGGAAAACCAAAAGATGAAGCAACCCAAACTCAACTAAAATTTCTACCCATTGCATCGAGTGATTTTATATTTGCATATTTTGTAGAGAGATTTGGTTTTGTAGGAGCCGCTCTTTTAATACTTCTATATGCAATGTTAATTCTGCATATATTTAGTTTAGGCTTACAACCATATACTGACTACTATATAAAAGTGTTTGCATATGGAATAGCCTTTTTGATTTTTGTATATACTAGTGTAAATATCTTGATGACCATAGGATTGGCTCCAGTAGTTGGTGTACCACTTCCACTTCTTAGTCATGGAGGGAGCAGTTTTATAAATTTTATGGTTCTTTTTGGAATTTTGGAAAATTTACTTGCTTTTCGATTCAATTTTTTGTATAATTCCAGCTCAAAAGTTATTTACCTCTAATTTCTAAAGGGCCAATAGCTCAGTTGGTTAGAGCATCCGGCTCATAACCGGATGGTCCCAGGTTCGAGTCCTGGTTGGCCCACCACTTCTAAACTCCTTTAAAATCTGTTTTAAAATTATATACTAATTTACACTTTTGTATTATTTGATTAAAAAATACTTCCTGAAATAAGCTTCATACAAATACTATCAAGTTTCTTTACTAAATAGCAAACAAAACCCAAAAACAAGGCACTTTTAAACAATTTTCAAATTGAAATTTAATAATATACTAAACTATATAAGACTATAATCGTTTAACACACTAAACTATAAAGGCTAAAAGGTGGAAACCCTTTTTTTAAGATTAAAAGAGCTACATCAAGATAGACTTCGTCAAAAACTGCCAACATATGAGAGATTTCTACTAAAGACTCTGCTAAACTCAACATCAAAGCATATAGGCATCTATGGCAGTAGAGGTGTTGGTAAAACTACACTTTTGTTGCAACTTGCAAAAAAGCTTGAGTGTGAGAGTGATGAAATACTCTATATCTCTTGCGACCATATACTTTTAAGTGGAGTCAATCTCTTTGAACTTGTAGAGTACTTTTATAAATATGGCGGAAAGTGTATATTGATAGATGAGATACACGAAGCAAAAGATTTTGAACAGAATCTAAAATCTATCTATGACTTTTTAGACATCAAAGTTATCTTTAGCGGAAGCAGTGCTATTAAACTTACAAATGCTTCATTTGCCAGAAGATACTCAATGTTTCATTTACCAATTCTTTCACTTAGAGAATACATTGCACTTGAGTACGGAATTAATTTAAACTCATTTAACTTAGATGAAATAGTTTCAAATCATACTAAAATAGCTGATGAGATATTGACAAAGTTAGATGATAAAAAGATACTAAAAATTTTTAAAGAGTATCAAACAAAAGGTGCATATCCTTTCTATTTTAGCGATAAGTCAAGCTACTATCAAAAGATAAATGACACTATAAACACTGTTTTATTTACAGATATTGCAATGCTTTATGGAGTAAATGCATTAAAGATAGAAAAACTAAAAAAGTTACTTTTATCCATTTGTCTTTCAAAACCGCTTGAACTCTCTATAGAAAAACTATCTAAAACCATAGGCATATCAAAAGCCACACTTTATAAATATATAGAGTACCTACATCGTGCAGAACTTCTTAGACACATCATCTATGAAGCAAAAAGATTTAAAACACTTCAAAAACCAGATAAACTCTATCTATCAAATACAAATCTACTAAGTACACTTTGTAAAAATAGTGACATAGGAACAATTAGAGAGACTTTTTTTAGTTCAATGATCTCATTTAATTACTCCATTTACTATGTAGATAGAGGTGATTTTTTAGTAGATGAAAAATATGTAGTAGAGATAGGCGGTAAAAATAAAGACTTTAATCAAATAAAAGATATAGCAAATAGTTTTTTAGCAATAGATGATATTGAGATAGGTTTTAAAAATAAAATTCCACTTTGGCTTTTTGGGTTTTTGTACTAAAAAGCTGTAGAGCTAAATATTTTGGATATTCAAACTATTAGATAATGATATGTACTGCATTAAATATGAGTAAATAAGAGGATAAAACAGATATAAAGGTTTGGAAGTAAAAGAGGAAAATTTTTACGGGAGGAGTTCCCGTAAAAAAGAGGGTTAAGCCAAAAGCTCTTTTGCGATTTGGTTAATAACTTTACCTTCTGCACGACTGCCGATTTTGCTTTTTGCAGCACCCATAACTTTACCCATATCTTTCATGCTCTCAGCACCAGTTTCGGCAATAATCTCTTTTAGAATCTCTCTTACCTCATCTTCGCTCATTGGTTCAGGAAGGTAGCTTCTAAGAATCTCTAACTCTTTCTCATTTTTCTCTACAAGATCTTCTCTGCCACCCTCTTTAAATTGATCTATGGCATCATTTCGCTGTTTGATCTGTTTGACTAAAATAGCCTCAATATCGGCATCGCTCAACTCTTTTCTCTCATCTACCTCTATCTGTTTGATAGCACTCATAACAAAACGAATGACATCTCGCTTGAATGTATCTTTCTCTTTCATTGCTGTTTTAAGATCAGCTTGAAGTTTTGCTTTGAGTTGACTCATATGAAATCCTTATGTTGGAACAGTTTTTGCTACTGCTTTTATAAATTTGTTTCAAATTATACCAAAATTAGGAAAGAGAATGCGAGGATTAAAACTTTTGGTTATCTCAACTTTTTTAATTATCTTTGCAGGGTGTAGCAGTCATCAAGCTGATCCAAAAATAGATTTTAAACCACCAAAATATGTAGAGCAACTTCCACCAAGAGAGCCTAAAACAAATATTGAAAATCCAGGTAGTCTATTTGGAAGAGGTGATAATCCGGTCTTTTCAGATAAAAAGGCTATGAATGTAAATGATATAGTTACAGTTGTCATAAATGAGAATATTTTGGCATCATCAAGTGGTCAAAAGGCGTTAAGTAAGAGTACAGTTGATGGACTTGGTGGTGGTGTAATGAGTGGTGTATCTGGAACAACAATGGGAAATCTTGCTACAAAAGTAAATGGTGTTACAGATATTGGTTTTAAAATTGACTCAAATAGTGTCTTTAATGCCAAAGGATCAAATAAGCGTACCGAAACTTTTACAACAACTCTTTCAGCTCGTATAATTAAAATTCTCGATAATGGAAACTACTTTATTGATGGAAGGAGAGAGATGCTAATTGATGGACAGAAACAGATACTACATGTTAGTGGTGTTATTCGTCCGGAGGATATATCTCAAACCAATCAAGTTAACTCTCAAAATATAGCTGATGCAAAGATTCTATATGAAACTCAAGGAGATATAAAAGATGCTTCAGAAAAGAGTTGGGGTACAAAAATTATAGAATCTATCTGGCCTTTTTAATTAAAATTTATATTTGATAACATCTGCTACAATGGTTTAAACTATTAAGCTGTTGTAGTAGATATTTTTACTTCACTCCTTACTGGTTTAAATTTTAAAGGAACCAGTATGGATCACTCTTTAAATATACTCTTTTCTACTTCAGAGGCAGTTCCATTTGCAAAAACCGGTGGATTGGCTGATGTGTCAGGAGCATTACCAAAAGCATTGGCAAAGCTTGGTCATAATGTAGTTGTTGTTATGCCTCGTTACTACAGCATTGACAGATCAAATCTTGAGCCTCTAAATGAACCTCTTATGGTATCGATGGGTACAATGGGTGAACTCTTTGCAGGTGTTTATAGAGACTATCTTCCTAGATCTGATGTACCGATATATCTCATAGATTATGAAGAGTTCTTTGGTAGATCTGGTCTCTATGCCGATGAGAGCAGCTTTAGCTACACAGACAATGATCTTAGATTTATCTTTCTTAGCAGATCGGCTTTAGAGTTGTGTAAAAGGTTGGAGTTTAAACCAGATATTGTCCACTCAAATGATTGGCATACTGCAGTTCAACCTCTTCTATTAAAGAGCCGTTACGCTTTTGATGAAACATTTAAAGATACTGCATCTCTGCTTACAATTCACAATCTTCAGTATCAGGGGCACTTTTTCAAAGGTATTGTCGATGTGATGGAGGTAGGTTGGGAGCACTTTAACCCTCATGAGCTTGAATCTATGGATGGCGTGAATCTGCTTAAAGGTGGGATTTTTCACGCTGATGTAGTAACAACAGTGAGTAGAAAGTATGCACAAGAGATTCAAACACCAGAGTTTGGTTTTGGGCTTAATGAGCATATATCTGCTCACAGCCATAAGCTTTACGGCGTTTTAAATGGTGTAGATTATGATGAGTGGAATCCAAGTGTTGATCCCTATATAGCCAAACAGTATGACATTGACAATATGTTAGGAAAAGAAGTCTGCAAAAAGGATCTGCAAAGACATTTTAATCTACCTGTTCGAGATAATGTGCCACTAATTGGCTTTGTTGGGCGTTTGGTTGAGCAGAAGGGGATCGGGCTTATTGCCGGAGCAATTGAGGGTTTGATGCATTTAGATATACAGATAGTGATGCTTGGTACGGGTGAGAAGTGGGCTGAAGGATTTTTTAGCGATATTGCCAACCGATACCCCAAAAAGTTTGCCTGCCATATAGGATACTCCAATGAGTTAGCACACAAGATTGAAGCTGGAAGTGATCTCTTCTTGATGCCGTCACTATTTGAGCCGTGTGGGTTAAATCAGATATATTCACTACGTTACGGTACTTTGCCAATTGTCCGTGCAACTGGTGGTCTTGATGATACGATCCAAAATTTAAATCCTGCTACTAAAGAGGGTAATGGTTTTAAGTTTTACGATGCAACTACTGAAGCACTCTATCATACAGTTAAATGGGCAGTTGAAACTTATCGCTATGAACCTGACTCTTACCAATTGATGCAAAAGCGCGCTATGGAGGCGCGATTTGATTGGGAAAAGTCGGCTAAGGCGTATGAAGATCTATACTATTACGCGCTTTATGCCAAGCGTGTAAAAAACTATAAGTAAGAGGTGTTATGAATAAAATTTACTACGATATTACCCGTTTTAGCGATATGGATATCTACCTTTTTAGAGAGGGAACTCACGTAAAACTATATGAGAAGATGGGTTCTCATATTATGGAGAGAGATGGTAAGAGAGGTGTCTATTTTGCTGTATGGGCGCCAAATGGTGTGGCAGTGAGTGTTGTTGCCGACTTTAACCACTACGATCCGTCAGTACATCCGCTTAAGCTTAGAGATGATGGTTCTGGTATCTGGGAGGGGTTTATAGAGGGGGAGTTTATCGGTCAAACCTACAAATACCATATAGTATCAAGTATTAACGGTCGTACATTTGAGAAGGCTGATCCTTATGCCAAATATGCTGAAAAGCCGCCAAACTCTGCATCACGTATATGGTCGATTGATGATTATAGGTGGAGTGATGATACGTGGATGGATCTTCGTAAAACACGCAATTCCCACGACAAACCGATTGCAATATATGAGGTCCATTTAGGTTCTTGGCGTAGAAAAGTAGAAGAGGGGAACCGTTTTCTTAGTTACGTTGAGTTGGCAACAGAACTGGCGGATTATTTGGTAAAGATGAATTATACCCACGTTGAGATTATGCCGATTACTGAGTATCCGTTTGAGGGCTCTTGGGGGTATCAGGTGACCGGTTACTTTGCACCAACTGCACGCTACGGCACACCGCAGGAGTTTATGCACTTTATCGACATTATGCACTCTCATAATATCGGTGTTATTATGGATTGGGTACCTTCACACTTCGTGACTGATGGTCATGGACTTTTAAATTTTGATGGAACTTGTCTTTATGAACATGAAGATCCAAGGCTTGGTTACCATCCGGAGTGGGGTAGTGCTATCTTTAACTATGGACGAAATGAGGTGCGTGCTTTTTTGATCTCAAGTGCAATCTATTGGCTTGAGAAGTTCCATATCGACGGTATTCGAGTCGATGCTGTTGCTTCAATGCTATACCTCAACTATGCGCGTAAAGATGGTGAGTGGATTCCAAACAGGTATGGTGGCAATGAGAATTTAGAGGCTATTGAGTTTTTAAAACAGCTTAATGAAACTGTTTATGGTGCATACCAAGATATTGTAATGATTGCTGAAGAGTCAACCGCCTATCCAAAGGTTACGAGACCTGTATATGCCGGTGGGCTTGGATTTGGTTTTAAGTGGAATATGGGGTGGATGCACGATACACTCAAATATTTCAAACTTGATCCGATTCATCGACAACATAATCATCAACATATAACCTTTAGTATGTGGTATGCCTTTGATGAAAATTTTCTATTGCCTCTTAGCCATGATGAAGTGGTGCATATGAAGGGATCACTCATTAACAAAATGCCGGGTGATGAGAATCAGAAGTTTGCACATCTTAGAGCACTTTTTGCTTATATGACAGCTCATCCGGGTAAGAAACTTCTTTTTATGGGTGGTGAGTTTGGGCAGTGGCGTGAGTGGAGCTATGAAGATAGTTTGGATTGGCATCTGCTTGAAAAACCGATGCATCAAGGATTGCAAAGGCTTGTTAGTGATCTAAATGGATTTTACAAAACTGAACGGGCATTATATCTGTATGATGAGAAGCATGCTGGTTTTGAGTGGATAGAAGCCAATGATGCACAGAGAAATATTTTAAGTTTTATACGTAAAAGTAATATTGAAGATGAGACAATTTTAGTTATATGTAACTTTGCAGATAGAGTTTATGAGAACTATCGGGTAGGTGTACCTATTTTTGGGCGTTGGAAAGAGATCTTTAACTCTCAAGATAAGATTTATGAGGGGTGGGATACTGCAAATATTGAGCCTGTTGAAACAGAAGAAGTAGAGTGTAATGGTAGAAAATATTCTATAAATGTGCATCTTCCTGCTTTAGGAGTTTGTTATTTTAAACTAATTTGAAAATAGTTATAGCATATTAGCTCAATATAGTTATGATGTGTCATTATAAGAAGGATTATCAAATGACACTCAATTTAAACTATAAGCTTACTTATGAATAAGCTACTTGCTGAAGAGATCTACTATCTTATGGCTCTTGGTCGTAAATTTGAGTTTGCGGCTAAAGAGCACTATATGCAAGGTAATATTTCAGGATTTTTGCATTTAGATATTGGTCAGGAAGCTCTTAGTGTCTCTGCTATGAAGGCGTTTGATAGAGGAGACATCTTCTCTGGTTATCGTGTCCATATTATGGCTATTGCACGTGGGCTTAGTGCAAAATCTGTTATGGCAGAGCTTTTTGGAAAAGTTACCGGTGTAAGTCGTGGTAAAGGTGGTTCTATGCACCTTTATGATCCTTCACACTTCTTTTATGGCGGTGATGCCATTGTTGGTGAGCATATTCCAAATGCAGTCGGTTGTGCTTACGCAAGAAAGTATCAAGGCAGTCAAGAGGCTGTTATGGTTATTTTTGGAGATGGCGCAACAAACTGCGGGGCTTTTTTTGAATCTTTAAATATTGCAAGCGCTCAAAATCTTCCTATTCTATTTCTTTGTGAAAATAACGGTTATGCTATTGGTACAAAAATTACCAGTGTAGCTCCATTTCTAAAACAGTCAAAAAAAGCTGAACCTTATATGCGGACAGTTGAAGTTGACGGTATGGATGCTGTTGCCGTATATGAGACTCTAAAAGAGGCTCAAAAGAGCATATACAATGGTCACGGTCCTATCTTTGTAGAGGCATTTACGTGCCGTTTTGAAGGGCACTCAATGAGTGATCCGGGCAGTTACCGCACTCAATTGGAGATGCAGGTTTGTAAATCAAAAGATCCTATTGAGCGAATGAAAAGGGTGTTGAAAGATAACTACTTGGTAGATGATAGTTATATTGAAACATTAGAAAAAAGAGCTCAAGAAGCGGTAGAGGAAGCGGTAGAGTTTGCTTTATCAAGTCCTGAACCAGAGATTGAAGAGCTATATAAAAATGTTTTTTGCCAAAGTTGTGCCAATGTTATATCGTGAAGCGTTAAATAGAGCAATCAATGAGACAATGGAGATTGATTCCAATGTTGTCTTGCTTGGAGAAGACATAGGCATATATGGTGGCAGTTACCGTGTAACAGAAGGTCTTTTTGCCAAATATGGAGAGAAAAGAGTCATAGATACGCCTATAGCAGAACTTAGCATTATTGGAAATGGTGTTGGTATGGCAATAGGTGGGCTTCGTCCTGTTGTAGAGCTTATGACGGTAAATTTTGCTCTTTTGGCATTTGATCAGATTATAAACCATATGGCTAAACTTCACTATATGAGTGCAGGAAAGATCACTTTGCCTATGGTTGTCCGTTTGCCTCAAGGAGTCAGCAAGCAGTTAGCGGCACAGCATAGTGAGAGTTATGAACAGATGCTTTCATCTGTTCCAGGGTTGATAGTCTTTGCAGCAAGTGATGTCAACTATGCCTACCACGCACTTAAAAAGGCGATTTTGTTAGATGATCCGGTAATCTTTATAGAACACGAACTGCTTTACAATAAAAAGGGTGAAGTAGATTTTGAGAGTGATATTGACCCGTTTAAGGCACGTATTGTTAAAGAGGGGAGTGACATAACAGTTGTTAGCTACCTTAAAATGGTTGATGATGTTTTAGAAGCGGTACCAAAGATTGAAAAAAATCTTGGAAAGAGTTGTGAAGTTATAGATATATGCTCTTTAACCCCTAAAGATTATCAGACATAGG
>CAZGCF010000005.1:0-14363 GCA_964524095.1 uncultured Campylobacterales bacterium
CAAGTGTAACTTTATAATCTCTAAAAAACTTTTCTACAAGATCTGACTTTTCACATTGCAGATCAGAACAGCGGAGCTAAATGGCTAGAGACTAACTCTACAACACTCTTAAAAGAGTATGATATTGAGAGTCTAAATGATCTTTTCCCTGCAGCACTCAAAGCCTATCCTGAATTGAAAAAGTTTGTCAAACCTGGATACTTTTTTAGCGGTAGTGGAAGTACATTTTTCAAATTTGTAGTATAATTCCATTATGTCAATAAAAATAGTAACCAAAAACAAAAAAGCATTTCACGATTATGAGATTTTAGAAAAACTTGAAGCTGGTATTGTACTGCTAGGTAGTGAAGTAAAGTCTATTCGAATGGGGCGAGTAAATCTAAAAGATAGCTTTGTACGCATAATAAAAGGCGAAGTTTGGGTATTTGGTATGCATATATCTTTTCTAGAAAGTACCAACCCTCACTATAAACCTGATGAAAAACGACCTAGAAAACTACTTTTACATAGAAAACAGATAGATAAATGGTATGGAAAAGTAAAACAGGAGGGTCTTGCAATAGTTCCTCTAATGCTCTATTTCAATGAGCGTAATAAGGCAAAACTTCAAATTGCTTTGGCAAAAGGTAAAAAGCTTCACGATAAAAGAGAGACTCTCAAAAGAAAAACAGCTGAGCGTGAAGCACAATCAGCAATGAAATATAGATACTAGTTGAGGAGATAAACTTTAAAGTTTATCCTCTATCTTGAGTCAATTTTTTTGCCTTATTTACAGGCATTTTTGTAAAATCGATCAATGACTCTGTAGTGGTTACTTCACTTGGAATATTTTTTAAACCAATCTCCAATACTTTAGCGGCTGTAACAGCATCAGCATATGCTCTATGGTGTACAAGAGTATTGATATCTAAAACTATATTTAAATGACCCAATCCATAGCGCTCAGCCTCTATTGTTCGTCGTGCCAACTCTATCGTACATAGTTTGCGATTTCCAAGTACACCTAAACCAAAACGCTCAAAAGAGTGAGATATAAAGTTATAGTCGAATGATACATTATGAGCTACAAAAAGAGCATCACCTAAAAAGGCTTTAAATTCAGGAAGCATTTTTGAAAGAGGAGGAGCAGACTCTAAATCTTCTGGATTAATTCCGGTTATCTCACTTATCTGATATGGAAGATAGCTACAAGCAGCAAACGATTCAAAACGATCAATAACCTCTCCATTTTTCCATTTTAAAGCACCAATCTCTATAATTTGTGATCTTTTTGGCTGGCTACCATTTGTCTCAATATCAACAACACAAAAGATCTCCTCCTGCCAAGATCTAAAAGAGGTTTTAAGAATCACTTCATTCCCTTCAATCTCAATCGGCACACCAGATGCAATAACAAGCTCCATTAGTGTATCGACATCTTCAAAGAGAGAATCACGTGTCTTTAAAATCAACTCTCTAAATCTCTCAATCTCCATTCTACCGCCACTCTTTTTCATTGCAGTAACAATATTGTCAATTAGAGGGCGCATACAGCTTCCTTAGCTCTTTTAATAAAGGATCTTACTTTTTCAGGATCTTTTTTCCCCTTTTCAAGCTCTACACCACTGCTGACATCAACACCGTAAAAACCGTAACGTACCACTTCAGCAACATTTTCAGGTGTTAAACCGCCTGCAACTATTATCTTTGAGCAGTCAATACCATTAAACCATTCAATATTTAACCTTTTGCCAGCACCACCGTAACTTTCACAATATGCATCTACTAAACGATAAGTAGATGAAAACTTCAATACATCTTTAGGATCTTTTGCTCGAACAACTGGCAATACCTTAGTATTTAGACTTTTTAAGTAGTGTTCATCTACATCAAAGTGTATCTGTGCAGTGCTCATACCTGCAACTTTACATACCTCATCAACCTCTTTGGCAGAAGAGTTAACAAAAAGCCCTACTCTCTCTACAAATGGAGGGAGTCTATCTGCAATTGAACGAGCAACTTCAGATGTAATGAAACGAGGAGACTTCTCATAAAAGACAAAGCCCAAAGCATCTGCACCAGCTTCAACAGCCACCATTGCATCATCATAAGAAGTAATTCCACAAATCTTAACTCGTATATTACGCATCCTAACCCCTAAATCCTAACCCCGGATCCTAAACTTTCAAACTCTCTATTGCTTCAGAGATATTATGATGTTTAAAGACATAACTTCCCGCAACTACAATATCAACGCCAACTCTTTTAAGGTCATGAACATTTTTATCATTTACTCCACCATCAACCTCAATTAAACATTTTGGATTTCGTTTTTCAATTAAATCCTTCATTCGCTTTGCTTTTTCAAGAACAGCTGGTATAAATTTTTGACCTCCAAAACCTGGGTTTACACTCATTAAAAGAACCATATCCAAATCTTCAAGCAAAAACTCAACACTCTCTGGTAAAGTGTGAGGATTAAGCACAATGGCTGGTCTAATTCCTAAACCTCTAATCTTTTGAATTAATCGATGCGGATGCTTCTCCTCTTCAATATGAAAAGAGATAAACTCAGGTTTCAAATGAGCAAAAAGATCTACAAAAAATGTATTGTTCTCTACCATTAAGTGGATATCTAGTGGTTTTGTTGCACTCTTTGCAACCGACTCAACTACAACTGGTCCTATAGTTAAATTTGGCACAAAGTGTCCATCCATTACATCAACATGGACAAGATCACACCCACCATCACAAATTGCCTTTACATCTCTAGCCAAATTTCCAAAATCACACGATAAAATACTTGGAGCCACTAACATTTCTAGCCTTTCTAAATTCACTATCTATGGATTCAAATAGAAGGTGAAAGGATATTGATCAAAAGTAAAATTAACCTGAATTCCTTTGATTTCACTAAGAGTATTTTTTAACTCTTTAATAGATCTATAACTACGCGGTAGAGTAATCGTCACACTTATACCTTTTTCTTGAAGCATACTTTTGGATTTACCAGCAACAATATTAACTAACTCACCTAATGCATCATCCAACACTTCATTATCATCACTCTCTTCACCAATTAATAGTTTGCAGGCACTCTTAACCAACTCTTTAGACATAACTAGAGTGATCATTCCATCAATATCTCCATAAAAAGCTATTGAGCTTGCCATAGCATCTTTTAGTTTTGGCTCGTAAGATTGAACACTCATACCCTCTTTTACTACAATCATATTTGTCATCATCTGAAGTGTGCCTATTGTTGCATCCATGAATGTAGGCAACTGTGAAACTAATGTTTTTGTCAATTTGCCTTTATCTTTTTTTACAGCACCTCCTCCTCCACTGCTCATTGATAAAACAGTTTTATCAGTAAAAAACTCTGTCTCTTTTTCAAAAAACATTATTCCTGCATCTTCAAGCTCTTGAACAAACCTTTTTGGAGTCTTTTCCATATCTAAACCAACAATAGAAATTAGTGCACCATACTCAGCACCGGCTGTAGATAGTTTTGAAAAGAAGTTTGTTGCATGAATATTTAGTGAACTGACCCTTGTAGCATCAAACATAAAAAGTTGAAACCCTACTTTTAGACAGTTTTGATGATATACAATATCAAACTGCTCTGAGATTGTTCCATCTAGAAAACCTTTAAGGTAGTAAATTACACAATTTCCTTTTGTTCTAGCTGCAATCTTATTACTCATCCAACCCAAATAGGTCATATGTACTACATGTTTAAATTTACCCCTATCTTCTAACCTTTTATAATACTCTTTTTCATTCTGCACTACAACAGGATTGTAGCCTCGATCATATATCTCTATTGCTTGCATACTACGTTGAGTTGAATCCTCATTATAGACTAGAACACTCTCCTCATCTTTACTCTCCTCTCCTCCAGCAAAAATCAGTGCTATATCTATTGTTTTAAAAAGGCTAAACGGCACTTGATCATCAAAAAACTTAAAGAAGGTTCTATATTGTTCCTCATTATAGTCACAAAATCCAATAGTTACATTCATCTCTTTATGCATCTTCTGCATTATATCAAGCAAACTGGTAATACCATTTTTATTAAAAAAGACTACCTTTTTTAGCGAAACAAGCACCATTGAGACATTTAAACTCATTGTTGTCTGCATATCTTGAATAGTAATTATTTGCATTGCACTTATACCATCTAAAAAGCCTTGTGGCGTAAAAAGTGCTATTCTTCTCTTTTTAACAACTGGCCTCATTCTACACCTACTATATTTTGAAATCTACTAAAAACTTCCGACACATACTGAGGATTGAACTCTACAAAAGAGTTTGCCCCAGCTTCAAGCATTACGGGACGACTCAACTCATAAAATAGAAGGAGATGGAGATATTTAGATAACTTACATTTCATATCTTCAAAATCACAATCCTCTTTTGCAAAAGAGAGTTTAACAAGTTCAATAATATTTGGTTCAACATCCCAAATCTTTGCAACTTCTACTACAATAGAATCAAATCTCATATTTGCCACCCGCTCTAAAATTGTATCAAGATCTAAATCTTCAACCTGTCTAATCAAAGCTACATCATCATAATGATCTCCAAAAATTGCATCGGCTACAACCAATCCAGCACTCATGATTGCTGATGCACTTAAAAAGTACTCATCTGCCTTCTCTGCTTTGATTATCTCTTCCCAACTATGCATCATAGATGCCTGAAACTGCACAAAGTCATCAGTACTTAGCTTAAAAAAACTCCACTCTTTTGGCGCCATTGAGTGAACCATAAAAGCATAAAGAAGCTGTTTTACTCTCGCAATACCTAAAATAGAAAATATTTGCGAAGGTTCAGTTACCTCATTTCGAAAACCAAATGCCGCACTATTTACAATTTGCTTTAAATAGTAGATTATTGTAGGATCCAAAGCCGCGGCTTTTGAAGCTCCAGCTAGATCACCATTATCAAGAAATTCAAAAGTCTTTTGTAATGATTCAGATAATGGAGGAACCTTTTTTAAATACTCTGTAATCTTTTGCTGAGTAACCATAATATAACCTTCTATAAATGGATTATTTTAGTTAACTATATTTTATCGTAAATTTTGTTCAAATGATGTTTTAAAAAAAAATTATTTCTAATCAATTTTTTTGAAATAATTCTTAATTTAAGCTAACTCTATGCTTCTTTTCAATAGAATTAGCCAACTTTTTATCACTCAATTTTAAAGGTCAAATCATGGCACGAAAATGTTCTGTAACAGGCAAAGGACCAATGACTGGCTATAATGTCAGCCATGCTCACAACAAAACAAAACGACGCTTTTTGCCAAATCTTCGAACTGTAAGAATTACACTCGAAGATGGTACACGCAAAAAGATCAAAGTTGCGGCTTCAACGCTTCGTACAATGAAAAAAAAGGGAGTATAATCCCTAGTTTAGCCAAAGGCGTACCCTTTGGCATACTCTAAACCTCCATATAAACTCTCAAATCTATTAAATCAATTCAGTACTACTCTAGGAGTATATTATGTTTACACTTATCTCTATTGATGGTGGTGTATGTGCACCAGATGGATTTTTTGCTGATGGAAAATCTATAGGACTAAAACCTAATAACCAAAAAGATTTAGCATTTATATATTCAGATACTCTGTGTAGTGTTAAAGCTATCTTTACAACCAATAGATTCCAAGCGGCTCCAATTTTACACTTTAGAAAGCATGCAATCAAAAATACAAACTTTGTACTAATCAACTCTAAAAATGCAAATGCAATGACAGGAGAGAAAGGTATAGAAGATATTGAAGAGATTTTAGAGTCTGCTTCTAAAATATTTAAAGATATACAAAACCCTGTTATGAGTTCAACAGGTGTCATAGGAGTCCCCCTTCCAAAAGAGAAAATTATTAAAGGTTTAGAGAGTTTTAATCTTGAAAAGAGAGATGGCAACTCTGCTGCAACTGCTATTATGACAACAGATAGTTATGAAAAGCAAATAGCATTTGAAGTTAAACTTGAGTCGGGAGAGAGCTTTAAAATAGGTGCTATGGCAAAGGGTGCAGGAATGATTAACCCTGCAATGGCAACTATGCTCTGCTTTATCACTACAGATGCAGCAGTACCAGAAGATGATATGGAAGAGATTTTAAAAAACTCCTCTAAAGTTACATTTAATGCAATTAGCGTAGATGGAGACACATCTACAAATGATACAGTAATGCTTTTAGCAAATAGAGAGTCAGGTGTCTATGATAAAGAGGCATTTTCTCATGCTCTTGAAAGGGTTATGCATGAGTTGGCACTTAAAATTGTAGCTGATGGTGAAGGTGCCACAAAGTGTGTAGCTTTTGAAATTACTGGTGCTGTTAGTGATAAAGATGCTGAAATTGCAGCAAAGGCTTTAACCAACTCCCTGCTTGTAAAAACTGCACTATATGGAGAAGATCCTAACTGGGGAAGAGTGGCATCAACAATTGGTGCAAGTGGAATAACTTGTGATCCATCATAACTTACCATAACTTTTGGAGATGTTACAGTATATAAAAGAGGGGAAATCTTCTTTGATGAAGAGATGGAAAAGAGAGCGGCTGAAGTTATGAAAAATAGTGCATTCTCCATAAAATGTGATCTTGGGTTAGGAGATGGATCTTTTACAGCCTATGGTTGTGATTTAGGCTATGATTATGTCAAAATCAATGCTGATTACAGAACATAATAAGCAAAATTTGAATATAATCTGAAAAATTTCATTAGGAGAAAGAGATGCTTCACGAATATCGCGACATTATTAGTAAACTTAAAGTTGAAAATGCACACTTTGCAAAGATTTTCGAGCGACACAATGAGCTTGACGAAATTGTTACAGAGGTAGAAGAGGGTCGTAAACATATGAGCGATTTAGAGCTTGAAAAGCTAAAAAAAGAGAAACTTCGCTTGAAAGATGAAGCTTATAAAATGATCCTTGAGTATAAAAAAGAGCATAATCTGTAGCTCTTTTAAGCACCGGTATATACCGGTGTTATTGTTATTTCAATACTTAAATAAGCCTATTTATTTTCAGTCTCTGCAAAAGCTCCATAACTCATCATTTTTTCATATCGTTGCTTCATTCTCTCGTTTTTATCTAACTTACTAAGAGAATTGACTTGGGAAAGGAAGTAGTCACCTACAGCTTTTGCGGCTCCCTCTTTATCTCTATGAGCACCCGTCAAAGGCTCATCAATAATATCATCTATCAACTCCATCTTTAAGAGCTCATCAGGAGTGATCTTTAAAGCTTTTGTTGCTTGTTCTACTTTTGCAGGATCGTTCCATAAAATTGCGGCACAACCTTCAGGCGATATAACACTAAAGACAGAGTAGCGCATCATCGCAAGCTTATCTGCAACTCCAATTGCCAAAGCACCACCGCTACCACCTTCTCCAATTACTACCGAGACAGTAATTGTATCTAATCGGCTAAGCTCAAGCAGATTTCTAGCTATTGCTTCACTTTGACCTCTCTCTTCAGCACCAAGTCCAGGATATGCACCAGGAGTATCAATCAACATCAAGATAGGCAGACCAAACTTTTCTGCTAATTTAGCGGCTCTCAATGCTTTTCTATAACCTTCAGGGTGAGGCATACCAAAATTGCGTTTAATCTTATTTTTGGTTCCACGACCCTTCTGCTCACCAATAACCAAGCACTTTTGATCACCAATATATCCAAGATAACATATAATTGCAAGATCATCTCTAAATGTTCTATCACCGTGAATCTCTATAGCATCTCTCATCAATATTTTAATGTAATCAAGTGCATAAGGTCGATCAGGATGTCTTGCAAGCTGTAGTTTTTGATAATCAGAAAGGTTTTTATATATCTTGGAGAGCTCTTTTTCAAGATCTTTTTCTAAAATAACAATAGCTTCAGTATCGCCACGGACCTTTGCCGCAGCAATCTCATCCTCTATCTCTTTGAGCTTCTCTTCAAATGGAAGATATGTAGCCACATTAGACCTTTTTAAAGATTATAACACCATTGGTGCCACCAAATCCAAAAGAGTTACTCATAACCACATCTAGAGTAGTCTCTCTTGCTGTATTTGGCACATAATCAAGATCACAATCAGGATCAGGTGTCTCATAGTTAATTGTAGGAGGAATTATGCCATCACGCATAGCCATAAGTGAAACCACTGCTTCAATAGCACCTGCCGCACCAAGGCAGTGTGCAGTTTGACCCTTTGTTGAACTAACTGGAGGACAATTCTCTTTTCCGCCAAACACCCTTTTTATAGCCATTGTCTCATACCAATCATTATATTTAGTACTTGTACCATGTGCATTTACATAGTCAACTTTAGGATTTCCTGCCATAGCTAAAGCAGCTTTCATAGCTCTACAAGCCCCCTCACCTTCTGGAGCTGGTGTAGTGATGTGGTTTGCATCACCACTCTCACCAAAGCCAATCAATTCACCATAAATTCTTGCACCACGTGCAACAGCAGACTCATACTCTTCAAGCACCAATGCACCAGCTCCTTCACCCATTACAAATCCACCACGATCAATATCAAATGGTCGAGAAGCTTTTTGTGGTTCATCATTTCTTGTAGAGAGAGCTTTCATAGCCGCAAATCCACCAATTCCCACTGGACAGATTGCTGCTTCAGCTCCTACTACCAACATTCTATCAGCACCACCTAACATTATTGTTTTAGCGGCTTCACTAATAGCATGAGTACCTGCAGCACATGCTGTTACACTAGCTAAGTTTGGACCTTTTAATGTATGCTCTATTGAAATAAATCCGCCAAGCATATTTACCAATGAAGATGGTATAAAAAATGGTGAAATTCTTCTTGGACCTCTATTACCACATACTACAGCATTCTTTTCGATATTTGCCAAACCACCTATTCCCGAAGCACAAGAGATTCCAAAACTCTCTCTATCAACATTTTCATCGATACCAGCATCAGATATAGCCTCTGACGCCGCTTTTAAACCAAGTTGAATGAAGCGATCGGCCTTTTTAACCTCTTTTGGATCCATGACAGTAGTTGGATCAAAGCCTTTTACTTCCGCTGCGATCTGAACGCTCTGGTTGCTAGCGTCAAACAAAGTAATTCTTTCAATGCCACATTGCCCTTCAATAATGGCTTTAAAAGAACTCTCTTTATCGTTTCCTACCGCATTGATCATTCCAAGTCCGGTTACGACCACTCGCCTCACATAGTCTCCTTTAATAAATAGATGTTCTGACAAATTCAAAAGAACTGAAGTTTTGTCCAATTTATAATGACAAAACTTCAGTTTTATATAATTGAGAGAATTTAATTACTTGTTTTCTTCAATATACTTAACTGCATCACCTACAGTTTGAATCTTCTCTGCTTGATCATCTGGAATTTCAATATTGAATTTCTCTTCTAATGCCATAACAAGTTCAACAACATCGAGGCTGTCAGCTCCAAGATCCTCTACAAATTTAGACTCCATTTTTACTTCGTCTGGATTAACATTAAGCTGTTCTACAACTACCTCTTTTACGTCGTCAAAAAGTGCCATTACAATCTCCTTTAAAAATGAATTGTATTATGGTAGCAAAATTATCTTAAATAAATAGTAATAAATACCTACTTTTATGCCATATTCATTCCACCATTTACTTTTAAAGTCTCTCCTGTAATGTAACTAGCGTGATCGCTGAGCAAAAATGCAACTGCTTCAGCCACCTCTTTTGGATCTCCAAATCTTGAAAGAGGTATTTTATCAATAAAAGATTGTTTAATATCATCTTTAAGCTCATCTGTCATATCGGTCTTAATAAATCCTGGAGTAATTGTATTAAATCTTATATTTCGTGCGGCCCCCTCTAGCGCAAAACTTTTAGTCATTGCAATCAGACCACCTTTACTTGCACTATAGTTTGTTTGACCAGCATTTCCAGTTTCACCCACAATCGATGCAATATTTACTACTGCACCAAACCGCTTTTTACCCATAACTTTTATAGCTTCACGGCAACCTACAAAAGCTGATGTCAAGTTTGCTCTAATAACATCTTCAAACTCATCTACTTTCATTCGCATAGCAAGTTTATCTTTAGTAATTCCTGCATTGTTTACAATATAACTCAACTCTCCATCTGCAGATACTATAGTCTTAACCGCCTCAACATAAGCTGACTCATCACTTACATCAAAACCTATTACAGCCGCTGAGCCACCTGCCGACTCAATCTCCTCTTTTACTTTATCAGCCGCTTCTGCACCACTTCTATAGTTGATCCAAACCTTTAAACCAAAACCAGCCAAAACCTTTGCAATCTCTGCACCAATTCCACGACTAGCACCTGTAACCAAAACATTCTTACCACTGAACTTCATCTTTTTCTCCTATTGATTAACTTACTAATTAAATAATCGGTTTATCCATCTCTTCAGGTATCGGAAGCTCCATTAATTTCAAAACTGTTGGAGCAATATTGCTTAATTTTCCAGGGTTTACCCTCTCAACACCTTCAGCCATAACAAAACACCACACATCACCAACTGTATGATTTGTCAAAATTTTACCATTTTCATCAACCATCTCTTCACAATTTCCATGATCTGAAGTTAACACCAATGCATAATCTTTCTCTTTTGCCTTTTCTACTATGCGTCCCAACTCTTTATCGACCGCTTCAACTGCCTTAATTGCCGCTTCATAATTTCCTGTATGACCCACCATATCACCATTGGCAAAATTTACAACAATAAAGTCATACTCTTCATCCATTGCATTCAATACCGCTTCACCCACTTCAGGTGCACTCATTTCTGGCTTCATATCGTATGTTTTAACTTTTGGACTTGGAATCAAAACACGCGACTCATTAATTACAGGCTCTTCTACTCCACCATTAAAGAAGAATGTTACATGAGCATACTTCTCTGTCTCTGCTGTATGAAGTTGAGTCAAACCAGCTTTAGATATAACCTCTGCTAGAGTATTTTTAGGTACCTCTTTTCTAAAAAGAATAGGATAAGGAAATGACTTATCATACTCTGTAGCGGTTGCAATATGAACATGTACCTTTTTTCGCTCAAACTCATCAAACTTTGGATCACCAATAGTTGTAACTATTTCACGCATACGATCGCTTCTGAAGTTCATAAAGAGAAAAGCATCTCCCTCTTTAACCCCTTCATACCCTTCAAATGCTGTTGGCTCTATAAACTCATCTGTCTCATCTTTTTCATAACTTGCATTAACATACTCTAATGGAGTCATATTGACTTTTGGAGTAGCTTCAACTATTGCTCTATACCCTTTTTCTACCCGTTCCCAACGCTGATCACGATCCATTGTATAGAATCGCCCTCCAAGTGTAGCAATTGTGATCTTATCATTTAAGATCTCTTCAATCTGTTTTAAATAGCTTGGCGCACTAACAGGTGAGACATCTCGTCCATCTGTAATTAGATGTAAAAATACCTCTTTCCCAGCCTCACTTGCTATCTTTGCTACACCAATTATATGCTCTATATGTGAGTGTACTCCACCATCACTCATTAAGCCAACAAGATGGAGTCTGCTGCTCTTACTTAAAAGCTCTTGCAAAACTTCATTACTCTTTAGAGTTCCATCTTTTAAAGCTAATGAGATTTTAACTAGATCTTGATAAAGCACGCGACCACTTCCAATAGTCATATGCCCAACTTCAGAGTTACCCATCTGCCCATCAGGAAGCCCTACATGTAACCCATATGTATGGATCAATGCGTGAGGAACCTCTTTAAAGAGTTTGTCATAAGTAGGTTTTTTTGCTGATTCAAATGCATTTGCTTTAGAGTTTGGTTTGTAACCTATTCCATCTGTAATTATAAGGATCGCTCTTTTTGACACTTTAATTCCTCTATTTTTAAATCAATTTTATACAATTTTATGTGCAACTATATTAAAATACCGCTTTTAAACTTCTAAAAAAATAATAAATAGAATAGGTTTTAATAAAATGCTTTATTGGTTTTATAGACATCTAGATATAAATCTCTTTCAATATATAACAGTTCGTGCCGGTTTTGCTTTTCTCATAGCATTCATTTTAACCATTTATCTTATGCCTCTTTTTATAAGATGGGCTAAAGCAAAAAAGGCGAGTCAACCAATCAATAAGTTTGCACCAAAAGCTCATTTAAAAAAGAGTGATACTCCTACAATGGGTGGTTTGGTATTTATATTTTCAACCACTATGGCAACAATCCTAAGTGCAAATTTAAGCAATTCATATATTGTAGGGGCATTAACTACTTTAATAATCTTTTGTGCACTTGGGCTTAGTGATGATTATGGAAAAGTAATAACTAAAAATAATCTCAAAGGTCTATCAGCTAGAGCAAAATTTATTACACAATTTATATTAGGATTAGGCATAGGTATATTTCTTGTAAGTTTCGTCGAATTAGATACACACTTTTATATACCATTTGTAAAGTTTCCTCTCTTTGATATGGGGTGGGGAGCGGCACTATTTTGGGCATTGGTAATTGTAGCAGCAAGCAATGCAGTCAATTTGACTGATGGATTAGATGGTTTAGCAACTGTTCCTTCTGTTTTTGCTCTCTTTTCATTGGGAGTTATAGTCTATGTAACAGGAAATGCTGTATTAAGCCACTATCTACTTTGGCCAAAAATTATAGGTGTAGGTGAAGTTGCAGTTGTTGCATCAGCTCTAATTGGTGCACTAATTGGATTTTTGTGGTACAACTGTAATCCTGCTGAAGTTTTTATGGGAGATAGCGGAAGCTTATCTGTAGGAGCTTTCTTGGGATATATGGCCATTTTAGGCAAGAGTGAAGTTCTTCTTATTCTTATTGGAGCAATTTTTGTTATTGAAACTGTATCGGTCATTGCTCAAGTTGGCAGTTACAAACTGCGTGGTAAACGCATCTTTTTAATGGCACCTATACACCACCATTTTGAGATGAAAAAGTGGGCAGAAAATAAGATCATCGTAAGGTTTTGGATAATCGCCTTTATAGCAAACCTTATTGCACTTACAACTCTTAAGATCAGATAATGAGTAAAATAACTCTATTTGGATATGCTAAAACAACCAAAGCTATTGCAAAACGCTTTGGCCCAGCCACCTTTTTTGATGATAAGGTAGTAGTTCCACATAAAGATGATGAAGGAAACAGACTTTTCCCGCCATCTCTTTTTGATCCGCAAAGAAGCAATATAGAGATTCCAAGCCCAGGCTTTCCTCCAAACCATCCACTGATCCAAAAAGCTAAAAACCTCATAAGCGAATATGACCTCTTTTTATCAAATAGATTTAATTCTCAATTCTCAATCCTCAATCCTCAATTCACCATATGGATCTCAGGAACAAATGGTAAAACCACTACTACTCAAATGGTTACACATCTTTTAAAAGATAGGGGAGCTATATGCGGTGGCAATATTGGTGTACCTCTAGCTCAAATGGATCAAAATAGTCCAATATGGGTGCTAGAGACCAGCTCTTTTACTCTTCACTATACAAAATATGCAAAGCCAAATCTATATATTTTACTGCCAATTACACCTGATCATTTAGCTTGGCATGGAGGTAAAGAGAGATATATTTCTGCTAAACTCTCTCCATTAGATAAAATGGAAGAGGGAGAGGCTATCATACTGCCAAAAGAGTTTGCAAACTACCCTACAAATGGGTTTAAAATTGGATACAGTTCATACATAGAGTTAGCAAACTACTTTGGAATAGATACAGATAGAGTCAATTTTGAAGGGGCATTCTTGCTCGATGCAATTTTGGCTCTATCTGTATCAAAAATCCTTTTCGATGAGATAGACTACGATAAAATAAACTCTTTTAAATTAGACCCTCACCGTCAAGAGAAGATAGTTGACAATATGGGTAGATTATGGATAAACGACTCTAAAGCTACAAATATAGATGCAACAATTCAAGCACTTGTACCATATAGAGATAAAAGAATTCTCCTCATATTAGGAGGAGATGACAAAGGAGTTGATCTTACACCACTCTTCTGTGCTTTAGAGTCTTATAATGTAGCAATCTTCGCAATTGGAAAAAATAGTAAAAAGATTGCAGAACTATCTAATAGATACAATATTGAATGCCATATAGAAAAGAGAATCGATAATGCAGTAGCCTCAATAAACAAACTATTAGATAAAAACTCTGTTGCCCTTCTCTCTCCTGCCGCCGCTAGTTTAGATCAATTTTCATCTTATGTTGAGAGAGGAGAAGTTTTCAAAGATCTTATCAGGAGTTTTTAAGGATAGTTCCTATATAATTTCGACCACTTAAACAAAGGCCAGATAGCTCAGTCGGTAGAGCAGCAGACTGAAAATCTGCGTGTCGGCAGTTCGATTCTGCCTCTGGCCACCAC
>CAZGCF010000006.1:0-14336 GCA_964524095.1 uncultured Campylobacterales bacterium
GCAGTGACGCTAAAAGGGCTTTTTACTCAAGTAATGTTAGATGATGCAGAAAAGATTGGACCCAATGCCGTTGAAGAGGCTGAAGGGTACTACCTAACTGCTGAATATGACGTTATGACTCACTTTAATAGCAGATATCGTCTGCCTATTTTTATCCAATATGAAAACTACAACCCTATAAAAGATACAGTAAGCGGTGTAGGCGAGTTAGATGATATTGAAAATATTACATTTGGTCTAAACTTTTATCCGCATGAGCAGGTTGTACTCAAAGCAGATTATCAGATAAAGGATAGAAATGATGGAAGTGATGAAGAAGAGACACTCTCTGTCGGTATTGGCTTCATTTTTTAAAATCAGTTTCATTGGGCTCATCTTGAGCCCTCTTCTGTATGCCAAAGGGGTTGATATTGAATCAATTGTAAAAGGTGAATGTGGAAGCAGTGTTATACTAATTAAAAAGAGCATACTACTTACCCAAAAAGAGGCAAAAGCTATTGAGGCAAAAGCGCATATGAAGTTGCATTCCAAAATCATACGCCTATATCTGGCAAATAGAGGTGAAAAGATAGTTTGCTATGGAGTTATACTTAGCCGTAAAGTACGTACTAAAAAGTCAGCAGTTCTATATATGATAGATCCAAAAGGGACAATAAAAGCGATTGAGATTTTAGCTTTTAGTGAACCGCCTGAATTTAAGCCAAAAGAGAAGTGGATAAAGACTCTAAAAGGGAAAAAGATTAATGATCCTTTGCGTGTAAATCGAGATATACCTACAATTTCTGGTGCTACTCTTTCAGCAAGAAATGTTACAGAAGGAGCAAGATTGGCATTGGCTATATTTGATATTGCAATTAAGGGTAAATGATGAGATTTATTGTTACAAATGAGTTAAAAAAGAGTATTGCTATACGCTGGATGATTGGCGGAGTAATGGTGTTGATTCTACTCTTTTTAGCAGGACACCTACTTTTAGAAGCGATTCAGTTAGGGTGGAGACCAAATGATGTCTTACAAACAGTTGCAGGAAATGAAGATGAGTTTATTGATCCTCTTCCATTTGATGAGATACTGCTTCGCGCACATATAAACCTCTTTTTTGCAATGATTGTTTTGGCTATCGGTGCCAGTGCCTATGTGCGTATAGTACCCAACTCTAAGCAGAAGATACTCCCTATTACAGTAATATTCTCTACAGCTCTATTTGCACAAATCTCACTTATTCTTATTCGATCTTTTGGTTTACCTGCTGTGTGGATCTGGATAGTTACCTCTATGTTATGGCATACAGTTGCAGGGTTGATGGTTATTAGAACATTGTGGTATCTGGGGCATCACTCATGAAACAGAGACTCTATCGACACATTATAGGATGGATAGCTATTCTAACTATTGCACTGGTACTAAGCGGAGCGTGGCTCTTTCTTATACATACCAATGGATTATCGGCTATGAGATACACCTCTTTAGAGAGTTGGCTTGAGATCTCTGTACCGCATGTCGTCGGTATGGGCAGTGTAGCATTTATACTACTCCACTTTTTTCTCTTTATTGAAAGTATATCGAGTAGATTGCTTTTAACAATTATTCCAATAACTTATCTATTTACCATTATCGATGCTTTCTCAGCTTTTTTAGATAGCATTCTATTCAAGTCAATATCGGTATCGCTAATCACAGTAACCTTTGCAGTAATTGCGATTTTTCTCTTAACGAAAGTGAAGGATGAAGAATAAATCCATTGAAAGATTGCGCAGTATATCGAATCATACTCCCCTTTTTAAGAACAGTCCCATTGGTACCGATAAGAAGATACTCTACCAACGGGTGGTTATCTAAAAATTTCAAAGCCAAAAATGCAGGCATAACAGAGACAGCAGTTGCCCAACCATCAAGCAAGACATTAGGCAAAGGTGCAACAAGCGTTACTGATGAAAAGATCTTTTCGCTTTGTCTGCTTTTGGGATCAATGAGGTGATTATACTCTTTGGTTTTAATAAATCGACGATAGATCCCACTTGTAGTTATGGCTATCTCTTGCATGGTAGAGTACACTTCTGCAACAACACCTTCACCAAAAGGATCCTGAATGTCAATATGGCAAGATCCAAAACATCTAATATCCCCGCTTAATCCTACAATAGCTTGTGTAACACCTGCCCTACGTAAAAGATCAGAGGCTTTATCTACACCGAAACCTTTACCCATACCGCCTAAATCGAGATAGATTCCATCTTCTAACCAAACATATCTACCTTGTAAATGAACACCATCTATCCCTACCTTTGACTTCTCAAGTGAAGCAGAAGATGGAATTTTCTCACTATCTGTTCCAAAACCAAACTGCTGCTTTGTGATAGATCCAACTGTACAATCAAAGTAACCATCTGTTTCACTGTATAGTTTTTTGCATAAGTTTAGCGCTTCAAACAGATCATTATCAACCCTACTCTTTCGTTGACGGTTAAGCTTTGATATACCACCATCTTTCAAAAAACTTGAAAGCGACTCTTCAACCTTTTTTACTCTGGCAAATATGGCATTTGCTATTTGTGAATCATTTTGATCAACTATAACAAAAGCGTATGTTCCCATTAAAATACGTTCACGACCTATTTTATCGGCATACAAAACCTGAATACAGATCAAAAAAATAGTTATAAAAGCAACTCTTTTCATAGTGTAAGTATAGCAATTAATAGTTACACACTTTTTACACATTAACTACCTATTATCATAAATAAGTCTTTTTATAAAAAATAACTTAAGAAGGACAAAAAATTAAAAAAAGACAATAGCTTTTTAAAGCCATTTTAAAAACAACCAATTTTCAAGAGATTTTTCTCTTGAAATGAGTTTGATTTTGAAAGCATTTTTAAAGATTTAATCTAAAGTTATAGCTTTATATTAGAATGCTTTTACAATCAAACTAAGTTGGTTTGATTGACAATTAAAAGGTGATGGCACTATTACAAATTCCATCATCGATTTGAAGTAAATTAGCTTTAGTTCTTTAACTTATCACTGTCTAACCATAGCAAAAACACGAGAGGGGTTATAAGGTTCATTGTTTTTAAAGATGGCATAAATAATTGTTATCAGTTTTCTTGAAACAATTATTAAAGCCTCTTTTTTAGATTTACCAGCAGCTCTTTTATCGTTGTATAGTTTTCTTAGCTCACTATTGTGTCTAATGCAACTGACACTAGCTAAATAAAGAGCATGCTTAACAGTAGAGTTGCCTCTTTTGCTAAGATGACCAAAGAGCTCTTTTTTACCAGAGCTATCTTGTGTAGGGTGTAAACCAATAAACCCAAGAAGCTTTGATATAGTAGGAAATCTACTTAAATCACCGCATTCAGAGAGTATTGCTGAGATTGTTTTAGTAGATACTCCAGGTATTGTGTGTAGATTTTTTATGATAGATTCGGCTCTTTGTTTAGCCTCTTTTATAGCGGTTTTATCATCACTGCTTAAAGAGTCACTATTTAATAAAGAGTCTATCTCTTTATCTAAAGTAGCAATCTCTTCTTGATACTTTTCATAAAGCCTAATTAGACTATTTAGCGCAATAGCACGCTCCTTTTTGGCTTTACCTGAATATACAGAATTTTTAGCTAACTCTAAAAGCTTTGTAGCTTTTTCTTTAGAGAAGTTGTTGCCCTTTATATGTCTAAATAGTTTTAATATACTATTAGCACTTACACCTTTGTAGTGTGCAGCGGTTGGATACTTTTTTAAAAGAGTAAGACCGCTAACACTAAAAGGGTTAATAAACTTTTCAAACTCAGGAAAAGTAACAGTAAGTATGCTAAGAATTCTTTTTTGAATCTCTTTGGACTCTTTAAGACAACTATTTCTATTTCGATAAAGCACTCTTAAAGCCATATACTCATCACTTGCTACATATCCAGAGCTAAATCTGTCATCTTTTAGCAAAAGAGCGATATATAAAGAGTCTATGTTGTCGTTCTTTACAGATTTCATTGTATAATTTTGCCTGTATCTTGAAGTCTGAAATGGATTTAATAGTTTAATATTATACCCATTTGATGATAGAAAATCATATAGATTTTCTCCATAAACACCAGTAGCTTCAAGACCAAGTACAAATGAATCTTTATCTTTTGAGAGTAATGATAGCTTGACTTTAAAAAAGTCAAAGCCATCTTTAGAATTTAAAAACTTGAAGTTTTTTAAAACTCTTTTTTCGTCTTCGTCAATAACATTGACAACGTGAAACTCTTTAGATACATCTATACCTACAAAGTATCTCATATAAGCTCCTCTCGTATCTCTCTTTGGTTGCCCAAAGGGCATCACAGCCTCGTAATCAATGAGCAATTAATGCAAAAGCATTATTGCAACTTTTAATCAGTGATTATCACCAAAGAGATAGTCAAGCTTTTTTAAATGATCTTCTTAAGGAAACTAAACCTAAGAAGTCATAAGGAGTAAAAAAAGACTTTTTAGCTCTTTGGTTAGACTGTGATTAAGTTAAAGATCTGAAGTCTAATTTCTTCAGTCTTGATAGTAATAATTTAGAGTTAATTTTTCAATCCTTTTTGGATGAAAATCTCTAAATTATTTCTATAAATGTATTATACGAGGAGAAAAGTATGAGAAGTTTGATTAAGCAAGGTTTTGGGCTTTGTATAGCAGTGGCTACAGCAAATGCTATAGGATTCCAACCACTTGGTTTTCAAAGCATGGGAATGGGTGGAGCAGGTGTCGCTAGTGCAAGTAGCTCAATGGCTGGATACTACAACCCAGCACTTTTAGCAGTGCATGATTATGCTACAGAAATTTCATTATCAGCTGGTATGGGAATAATGGAGCATAACTTAGCAGATAATATAGATGCTCTAAGTAAAAATGATTTAACTGGTACAATTGATAAAATCGCAGACAATGCTCCTACTAGTGCTAATGATTCTGAAACTATTGAAAGAATACAAAACTCTTTAGATATTCTTAAAAAGATGGCAAATGAAAAGAGTGGTCTTGTATTAACACCAGGATTTTCTTTTGGTATGCAGATAATGAGTTTTTCACTTGGGGCATATATGACATCAGAGATGTCTGCAGAGCCAAATATTGATGCAGATCATTTATCTTTAATAGTTAAAGATTCAGATACAAATATTTATTATAAATACGATCCAACTAATGACTCTTATTCTTTGTCAAGTGAAGAAGAATATAAAAGTAAATCACTTGAATATGCTATCGATAATGGTTTAACATACCTCTCTTTAGAAGGAATAAGTCTTACTGAGATACCTTTAAGTTATGGTCATGCTTTCAATACACTATATGGTACTTTTGGAGTAGGTGGATCTTTAAAATATATGTATGGTACCACTTTTTCAACAAAGATTGATGTAGATACAAGTTCTGGTGATATAAATGATAAATTTAAAGATAGAGATGTTACAACTTCAAATTTAGGTGTTGATTTAGGTGCATTCTATACACCAAACCAACTACCAAAACTTCGTGTAGCAGTTGTTGGTAAAAATCTAAATGCACCAGAGTTTGATATGATAGACAATGGAAGTTATAAAGTAGATCCTATGGTGCGTGCAGGTCTATATTATGCTGGATGGCACCATTGGCTAGATGTAGCTTTGGATGTTGATTTGACTTCAAACAAAACCTTTCTTGAGGGTGTAGATAGCCAATATATAGGAGGTGGTTTAAATATTCACCCTGTTAGCTGGTTCTCTTTAAGAATGGGAGCAATGCAAAACTTAGCTGACGATTCTCTTGGAACAGTTTTAACAGCAGGGCTTGGTTTTGGTCTTAAATGGGTTCAGTTTGATCTATCTGCGATGATGAGCACAGAAAAGGGTTCTTTTGATGGAACCGATATACCAAGATATGTAAGAGCTAACTTTGCACTTATTTCTCGTTGGTAAATAGTTATGAGTTAGGGTTTTACCCTAACTCTCTGCTTGTGCAATGAGAACACCCTCTATTAATTTATCTATATCACCATCTAATATGGCATCTACATTACTAAATGCCTGACCGCTTCTAGTATCTTTTACTTGTTGATAAGGGGCTAAAACATAAGAGCGTATTTGATGTCCCCATCCAATTTCACTCTTCTCTATACCATCAGCTTCTGCCTTCTTCTTTTCAAGCTCTAGCTCATAGAGTCTAGACTTTAGCATCTTCATTGCAGTAGCTCTGTTTTTGTGCTGACTTCGGTCATTTTGGCACTGTACAACGATGCCGGTAGGTATATGCGTAATGCGTATAGCACTTTCGGTTTTGTTTACGTGCTGACCACCTGCACCTGAAGCGCGGTATGTATCTATTCGTAAATCTTTATCCTCTATCTCAATATCTATATCATCATCAATTTCAGGTGAAACCATTACAGATGTGAAGGATGTGTGCCGTCTTGCATTTGAGTCAAATGGGCTTATTCTAACCAAACGGTGAATTCCATTTTCAACCTTTAAGTAGCCGTAAGCATTTTCACCTTTAATGATGAAGCTGACATCTTTTATGCCTGCCTCTTCACCCTCTTGGTAGTCAAGTACTTCTACTTTAAAACCGCGTCTCTCTGCCCATCTTAGATACATTCTATAGAGCATACTTGCCCAATCTTGACTCTCTGTTCCTCCAGCACCTGGATGGATGGAGACTATGGCATTATTTGCATCATGCGAACCGCTTAGCATAACCTCTATTTCTACTTTATTGACACGCTCCTCTATTTCAGGTGCTTCCAAAAATAGTTGTTCTAGAGTCTCTTCATCCTTCTCTTCAGTTGCCATCTCAAAGAGATCTAATGCATCACCAACTGCACCCTCTGCTTCTTCATAACGTTTTAAAATGCGTTCTAAGCGATTTTTCTCTTTTTGAATTTCACTAGCTCTTTTTGCATCACTCCAAAAATCCTCTTGTAACTCCATTTCAGAGATTTCTGCCAGTCTCTTCTTTATTGCGTCAGGTTTGATTATATTTTTGATATTTTCAACTTTTATTTTTAGTTTTTTCATCAATTCTGAGAACTCATAACTATCCATTGGCTCTATCCCTTTGTTATAATTGCGTAATTATACTATATTCTTTACTGATGTTATGCGCTTAATCATCAGTATAAAAGGCTATAAATGAAACTTATAAAAGATATAGAGTCACTAAAGAGTGCTATTGGTTCTCTTGATGGCACTATAGGGTTTGTTCCAACAATGGGTGCATTGCATCAAGGTCATCTCTCTCTTATTCAAAAGGCGAGGGTTGAGAATGATTATGTAGTTGTATCGATTTTTGTAAATCCTACTCAATTCTTGCCGGGTGAGGATTTAGACAAATATCCTAGACGAGAAGATGCAGATAGAAAGATTTGTGAAACAGCAGGAGTTGATATTCTCTTTATGCCGGAGATCTCCTCTATGTATAGTGTTGATGAAGTTAAGTTAAAGGCACCGGCATATCTTGGGTATATATTGGAGGGAAACCGTCGTCCAGGACATTTTGATGGTGTAGTTCAGGTTGTTATGAAACTTTTAAATCTTGTTCAACCTACAAGGGCATATTTTGGAAAGAAAGATGCTCAACAGCTTGTGATTTTGCAGAAGATGGTTGAGGATCTCTTTTTGCCTTATGAGATAGTTCCGGTAGATACAGTTAGAGAGGATGATGGGTTGGCTCTTAGCAGTAGAAATATATATCTTTCTGACGAGGAGAGGGTGCGTGCTTTATCGATTTCACGTGCTTTAAAGAGTGCTTCAAGGCTCATAATGTCGGGTGAATTTTCAAGTAGTGTGATAAAATCTAAAATGTTAGAGATAATGAAAGATATTGATGTAGAGTATATTGCTATTGTAGATAGAAGTTTTAAACCTTTAGATACTATTGAGATACAAAACACTATTATTCTTGTAGCGGCAAAAGTTGGAGAGACACGCCTTATAGACAATTTATGGGTTTGATTCTTCTGGGATCAACTCTCCATGCTCAATTAATAGATTAACAATCTGTTTAAAGACTGGTACAGCAGAGCGTGAAGCATAATAGCTTCGCGGTTTTTTAGGTTCTCTTACTAGTACACCTATAGTAAAGCGGTGTTTTTTATCGTTGGCAAAACCTATAAAGGTGCTGTTATATAGTTGTGAATATCCCCCTTTTTTGGAAGCGATATGGGCAGTACCGGTCTTTCCTCCAATAATTAAACCATCTGTTATTGCCTTTTTACCTGTTCCCTTTTTTACAACCTTTTGCAATATTTTGTTCATTTGGGTGGCAGTTGCAGGAGAGATAGCCTGTCTTGGCTCTTCAAATGGTTCAACTGGGTACCTCTTTCCAGTGTGGTCTATAATAGTATCTACAATTTTAGGCTCTATTATTCGACCATTGTTATTAAAAGCGTTATATGCACAAACCAGTTGAATAAGAGTGGTTCTAATTCCATATCCGTAACCGATAGTGGCTTTATATATCTCATTTTCCATTTGCAAGGTATTTGGCATAATTCCTACATGTTCATATGGAAGGTCTATTCCTGTTTTTTGTGTAAAACCAAACTTTTTAAACCCTTCAGTAAAGTCGATAGCTCCAAGTCTTTGTGCCAATTGTGCAATTCCTATATTTGATGAATATACTATGACATTCTCTGCACTCATCCACTCTTCTCTATGCTCATCTGTAATTATTTTATTTCCTAATTTATATTGCCCATTATATGTTCTTATAATGTCGTATGGATTAACCCTATGGTTTTGTAGCAAGAGAGAAAATGTTATAGGTTTAATTACTGAACCTGGTTCATAAGTATATTCTATAGCAGTTACATTTAGTGAAGGGTAGTCACTTTTTCTTATGTGGCTTGGATTAAATCTATTTGAAGTTGCCATTGCTCTAATTTTTCCTGTTTTGGAATCCATTACAATGGCAACAACCTCTTTTGCAAGCAGTTCGCGTTTAGCTTTTTGTAAAACTACTTCAACACTTTTTTGCAAACTCATAGGAATATTTAAGAGAAGAGTCATACCATTTATAGGAGGTTTGACAAAACTGTCTCCATTTAAAATAATACTATTTCCTATATCTCTTAAACCTTTTACAGTTCCATTTTGAATAGGGCGCAAAGCCTCTTGATACGATTTCTCTAACCCTTTTACACCGATTGGTTTGGTAAAGCCGTTATCTTCACTCTTTTTCATAAAACCTAAAATAGGCTCAAAGCTATCTTTGTATGAGAAGATTCTTGATTCTCCACTCTCTGTTAAACTGAGACCATATTTGATAATATGACCCTTTTTATCTTCGTAAGGAACAAATACTTTTAAAACTCTTAATTTACGCGCCAACTCTTTTAGATATTTTGCTCGGTTTGCATCTATGGAGTAAGATAGAACAATATTTCCTTCTCTTTTTACTCTTTCTCTAATCTTTTTTTCGCTTATTCCACTATATATACTAAAGAGTTTAATAAAAAGCTCTTTTTTATCAGGGTCAATATTGTTGGTATTTACCATTGCTTTATATAGCTTTTGGCTAAAAGATAGTTTAAAACCATCTTGACTCAATATATCTCCGCGTAGTGCTCTGTTGGTTTCACTGATAACTAGTTGAGGTATGTGACGCTCTTTTATGGCTGTATGTAAAATTGATCCTAAGAAAATTAGAATACCAAGAGTGAAAAGAAAGAGAAGAAGGAGAAGTTTGGTCTTTTTCCCAATACGTTCATCCAACTCTTTTGAAGATGAGAAGAAGTTTGACACGGCAATCCTGTTAGATTTGTGTACGTAAGATCTCTTTATAAGCGTTTATAGCTTTGTTTCTAACTTCAAGCATAAGCTTCATATTCATTTCTGCTTTATCTATTGCTAATGCCGCTTGATGTAAATCTTTTACTTGTCCTGTTGCCAAATCTTCCATCGCCTTTTCTCCAGCTTTTTGAATATCATTTACCTCTCCGATGGACTTTTTGAGAACATCGCCAAAACTACTTCCTTCTACTTTAGCTGTACTTTTATTTTTAGATTGAAGTAGATCACTTGTTGAGATCTGTCCAATATTCTGAATGTTTTTATCCATCCCTTAAATCCTTATAAACTACGCTTTTAAAATATCTATAGCGCTTGTTGCCATTGATTTGACACTCTGAAATGCTGCTACATTTGCCTGATATGCTCTTGTAGCTTCTATAAGATCGGCCATTTCGACGACAGGGTTAATATTTGGATAGGCAACATAACCTTCTGCATTAGCATCTGGGTGAGTTGGATCATACTTCATCTTAGGTTCACTGTCGTCACGTACAACTTTATCTACCAATACACCCATTACTGGCGGAATAGCTGTCTTATTCTCCAACCCTTCATCTAATGGATCTTCATAAGGAAGAAAATCACTATTCTCTTCTATTTTACTATTTAAAACTTTATCAAAATTGAAAGATTTAAAGACAACCTCTCTTCTTCTGTATGGACCGCCCTCATCTGTACGAGTTGTGTTGGCATTGGCGATATTTGAGCTGATAATATTTACACGGAAACGTTGCGCTGAAAGCCCATATCCGTTTATATCAAAACTGTTTAGAAAACTCATCTATCTATCCTTTATATTTTTGCTGAGGAGTCTATGACACTTTTAAACAACATACTATTTTTCTTTAATGCCATAACCAATGCATTATACATAACACCATTTTTTGCCATCTCTGTTGTTTCGACATCTAAATCAACTGTGTTGCCATCATTTCTTGCCATGTGTCCGTCGCGAAAAAAGATCTCCGCTTTTGGAGGAAAATCGTCATTACTACCTTTTAGATGCATTGGATTTGTAACAGCCATTTGAAGTTTTTTAGATGGAAGGTTATGAAGTTTTGCACGCTCTTTTACTAAGGCATCTTCAAAACTAATATCTCTTGAACGATAAAAAGGTGTGTCAACATTTGCAATATTTGAGCTTATTAAGTCTTGTCTCAAAGCTCGATAATCTAGAGCTTTAGCCATTAATGTATGCGCGTGATTTATCTCCATCTATTACCTCCTTCAACTGTGGCACATCTCAAGCAAAAACTATTCCACAATTTTTTCTCTTTTGCTATTCAAGGTGAATTATAACAGGTTTTTTATTATTTAACTGTGCAGAGTCTAGACAAACTAAATTATTTGAGTAAAATTTTAAACTTCTCTTATGGTTAGTTGATTGATACCCATTAAACAATGAGTAGAATCAAAATTGTAAATAATAGATTGCGATATACCATAAGAGACAAACCTTTTATCAGTTAAAGTAGCATATAATATCAAAAAATCTATTACGAGAAGACATGATAGACAGACCTCTATTCTTATCAGTAACTGTACTAATTGTTATTGGAATAATATTTAGTTATTCATTGTCAGTATATACTGTACTGCTTTTCAATGTACAGCCGTGGCACTTTTTTATTCGTCAATTTGCTGCTGGAATGATTGGTATTTTTTTAATGTGGTTTATTGCAAGGCAAGATGCTGACAAAGTAGCAACAAAGATTGGTTTTGCTATTTTTTTTATTTCTGCGCTAATGATGATAGCAATCCCATTTTTGCCTGAGCAGATTGCAAGAGAGGTTGGAGGGGCTAAAAGGTGGATTCGTGTTGGTCCAATATCTTTAGCTCCTGTAGAGTTTTTTAAGATAGGTTTTGCATACTTTATTGCTTGGAGTTTTTCACGTAAGGTATTACCAAAACATATTCAGCGCTCAAAAGAGTTTAATTATACTCTAAAAGAAGAGCTCTCTATGTTAATGCCATACTTTATAATTTTTATAGTGGCAATGTTTATAATTGCTATCTTCCAAAACGATTTAGGTCAAGTTGTTCTGTTGGCACTTACTCTTTTGGGAATGATGATTTTTGCTGGTAGTAGTTTAAAGTTTTTTGGGGTATCTATTCTTGCTGGTGCTATTTTTATAACTGGGTTTATTGTTACCTCTCCTCACCGAATTGAGCGTTTTAAAGGGTGGTACTATATGATCCAAAATAGTATTGCCAAAATTTTTCCCCAATGGGCGAGTGCTGTTCCTAAAGTAAATTTGGCAGAGGAGCCATATCAGATCAGTAACTCTTTGCATGCAATTCATAATGGTGGACTCTTTGGAGTAGGTTTAGGCAATGGGGTTATAAAGCTTGGTTTTTTAAGTGAGGTTCATACTGACTTTGTGCTTGCAGGAATGACTGAAGAGATAGGAGTTTTTGGTGTAGCGGCTGTTGTAATGCTTTTGATGATAGTTATTTTTAGACTTTTGAAGATTGCTGGAAGAAGTGAAAATGGAGTCTATTACCTATATTGTGCAGGTTTGGCAATGATAATAGGTTTTGCATTTTTAATAAATTCACTAGGTATTAGCGGAGTTATACCTCTTAAAGGTATTGCTGTACCATTTTTGAGTTATGGTGGTTCACAAATTGTTGCTTTGTCAATAGGGGTTGGGTTGGCTCTCTCTATGAGTAAGAAAGTTAAGATGTAGATGTTAAAGGAGAGTATTATGAAAGAAAAAATGGTAGAGATGTTTAGATTGCAGGAGAGATTAAATAACGATACAAATGGAGCTGAATGGCGTAATGGCTTAACTAAACAGGGAAAAGTTATAAATTGGAAACGTTGCATTGTTATGGAGAGTGCAGAGCTAATTGACAGCTTTAGTTGGAAACATTGGAAAAATATTGCTGGGGGAATTGATCTAGAGAATATTAAAATAGAGATGGTTGATATTTGGCACTTTGTAATGAGTTATATATTGCGATTTGAGAGTGTAGAAGAGTCAGCAAAATTTGCTATATCTACTATAAGAGAGAGCAATATAAAGATCCCAAAAGAGTGGAGTGAGTCTGATAATAGTAGAATAGATGAGTATTTAGAGCCGTTTGAGACATTAATGGCATTGGCGCTTATTAAAACAGATGATAAAACTTACCAAGAGGAGCTTATGGGGCAGTTTTGGGAGTCTGTTTCTGCTGTTGGTATGAGTTTTGATGATGTATATAGACTATATATAGGCAAAAATGCACTAAACCAATTTAGGCAACAACATGGTTATAAAGATGGTTCATACAAGAAGATTTGGAATGGGAAAGAGGATAATGTTGTAATGCAGGAGATCTTAAATAGCAGTCCAGAGATCAGTTATGAAAAGCTTTTAGATATGATGGAAGATATTTATGCAACACTATAATCTTCTTTTGACTGGTGGTGGAACTGGTGGGCATTTAGCAATTGTTAGATCAGTAAAAGAGGAGTTACTAAAACGTGGAATTCATCCCTATTATATAGGTTCTGAAAGTGGACAAGATAGAGCCTGGTTTGAAAAAGATGATGATTTTAAAGATAAACTTTTTTTACCTACTAAAGGTGTGGTTAATCAAAAAGGGTGGGGTAAGATCTACTCTGTAACACAAATACTCAAATCTATGATAAAAGCAAAAGAGTTTATGAAAGTTCATAATATTGAAGCAGTGCTTAGTGTGGGAGGTTTCTCTGCTGCTCCTGCCTCTTTTTCAGCTATTTTAACGGGAGTACCACTCTTTATACATGAACAGAATGCTGTAAGTGGTCGTTTAAATAGGATTTTAAAGCCCTTCTCTAAACGATTCTTCTCTTCATATGGTGATGATAAAGTAGATTATCCAGTTAGTGAAAACTTTTTTAAAACTGCCCGTATTCGCTCAAGAGTTAAAAAAATAATTTTTTTAGGAGGAAGTCAAGGTGCAAAAGCGATCAACGATTTTGCCCTTAAACTTGCACCCAAACTTCAAAAACTGGGAATAGGCATTATTCATCAGACTGGTAAGAGCGATTATGAGCGAGTAAAAGAGGCGTATAAGAGATTAGATATATCTGCAGATCTATTCTCTTTTGATAAAGAGATCTATTTGCGTATAGAGAAGGCAGATCTAGCTGTAAGTCGTGCAGGAGCTAGTACCTTATGGGAGCTTACAGCATCTCAAATTCCTACTCTTTTTATTCCATACCCCTACGCAGCAGGAGATCACCAATACTATAATGCTCTTCATCTTGTAAAGATGAATGCAGGTTGGGTTGCTCGGCAAAATATGCTGGAACCTAAGATACTTCTAAATATTATTGATTCAGATATTGAGGATGTAAGCAAAAAACTTGGGAGATTGATTGGTAAAAATGGTGCCTCTAGAATAGTAACTTCTATTATTGATTTATGTAAAAATTGAAAAGTGTTTATATTTTTTTAAATATTGCTATGATACTATTGAAAGAAAAAGTTTTAAGTTTTAAATAAGAAATACTCTATTTATAATTTAAAAATATGGATTATCGGCCGTATACAATGATTCTTGGTGGGAATAAGT
>CAZGCF010000007.1:0-13839 GCA_964524095.1 uncultured Campylobacterales bacterium
TGTAAAAATTTAGATGAATATCTCAAAAAATATGTTATGAAGATAGTTAACGAGTATCCAAACAATACATATCTTTTAGAAACAGTATCTCCAAAATCTGCAATGGATACGGCTAACGCTTTAAGTCAAGAGCCTGATGTAGTCTATGCACAACCAGATCTCATAAGAAAATGGAAGTTAAGATGAGCAAAAGAGTATTAATAATTGCTTTATTATTAATACAGTTATTAATAGAGGGTTGTTACAATGATAAAAGTAGTGATAGTAGTGACCCAAATATTGGAACTCTAACAAGGACAGTTGCACCGTACAGCGATAACCCATTCTTTAAATATCAATGGTACTTTTATAAAAATGATGAGTTCTATTCATACTATGGAATAGATTCTGATGCTCATATTCATCCTTTGTCAACACAAACATATACTGGTAGAGGTGTTAGAGTTGCAGTAATAGATGATGCTTTAGATATATCTCATGAAGATCTGCAAGGTGCTATAGTATATACCTACGATATGGAGACTGAGACTACAGATGTTATGCCAAGGGATGATAGTGAAAACCATGGAACAGAGGTTACTGGCTTGATAGGTGCAAACAGTAATAGCATAGGAATAACTGGTATTGCACCAGGTGTTGAGCTTATATTTATTCGTTTACCTTTTAATCAAAATATTAGTGAGTCGATGATTGTTAATGCATTTTATAAAGCCAAAGAGTTTGGGGCTGATGTTATAAACTGTAGTTGGGGAAGTGGAGATGTTAGCGATGCTGTAAAAACAGCTATTGTTGATGTAGCTAAAACTGGTCGAAATGGTAAAGGGACTATCATAGTTTTTGCTTCAGGAAATGGTGGTTTGGATGGAATTGGTGACTCAATAGGAAATGATGAGTCGGGAATAGCTGAAGTTTTAGCAGTTAGTGCAACAAATATCTATAATAAACGAACATCATATAGTAATTATGGTCCTCAGTTAGATCTGTTGGCTCCAGGTGGAGGGGAGTATCTTGGTTTAGTTACACTTGATCAGATGGGAATAGATGGAGTTGCTAATGGTAACTATGTGCCATATTACTCATATTATGCATTTGCTGGAACATCTGCTTCAGCCCCTATTGTTACAGGTGTAGTTGCACTTTTATTGGAAGCAAATGGAAACCTTACAAGAGAAGAGGTTATGAAGATTCTTGAAGAGAATGCTGATAAAATAGATACTACTCAATGTAGTTATGATCCAGATACTGGGCATAGTGACTATTGCGGATATGGAAAGGTTAATATTGAGCGTGCAATTTCAGCTGTTTTAGGAGAGTAGAATGAGAGAGCTTTTTATTTTGCGCCATGCAAAATCAAGTTGGGATGATCCAACATTGGCAGATTTTGACAGACCCTTAAATAGTAGAGGAAAAGAGGATGCTCCATTAATGGGCAAACATTTAGTAAAATTGGGAGTAAAGCCTGATCTAATAGTATCTTCACCGGCAAAAAGGGCTAAAAAGACGGCAAAAATTGTAGCTGAAGAGTTAGGATATGATTTAGGAAAAATAGAGTTTTGCAAAACTATTTATGAAGCTTCTGCTCAATCATTGCTCTATCTTGTCTGTCAGCTTCCAAATAGTGCAAAGAGAGTAATGTTGGTAGGGCATAATCCAGGGCTTACAGAGTTGGCAAACATCTTAGGCGATATTGTAATTGAGAATATTCCAACTGCTGGTATTGTAGGAGTTGCATTTGATACTTCAAGATGGGAAGAGGTTTGTCAAATGTTAGGGCATACAATTCTTTTTGATTACCCAAAAAAGATCAAAGGTAAAGAGTGAAGATAGGATTTATTGGCGATATTGTAGGTCGTCCCGGTAGAGGAATGGTTAGAAGATATTTACAGGAGTTGAGAGAGTCGGAATCTCTCGATTTTGTCATAGCAAATTATGAAAATGCCAGTCACGGTTTTGGACTTACTGAAAAGAATGCAAAAGAGCTTTTTAAAGCCGGTATAGATGTGATGACAGGTGGAAACCATACTTGGGATAAAAAAGAGATCAATGGCTTATTGGAAACAATGCCGCTTTTGCGTCCCATAAACTACCCAGAAGGTGTTCCCGGTCGTGGAGTGAGAACTTTTGAAGTCTGCAATGAGAAATTGGCAGTAGTAAACATAATGGGCTATTTTGGTATGCCAATGTGTGAAAATCCTTTTATATCTGCAAATAATATTGTCAATATTTTACACTCTGAAGGTGTAAAAAATATATTTATCGATATTCATGCAGAAGCTACAAGTGAAAAACGCGCTCTTTTGATGATGTTGCGCGATAAAGTCAGTGCAATTGTTGGAACTCATACCCATGTAGGTACAGATGATTTGATCATAGATAGTGGTTGTGTATATTTGACCGATATTGGACTTACAGGGTGTCGCGATAATGTTATAGGGATGGATTCTAAAGTACCTATAGAGAGATTTTTAACTGGTCTTCCAGGAAGATTTGATGTTCCAGACAAATGTAAAGGGATTCTTCAAATGGTTGTTATGGAGTTAAAAGATGGAAGGGCGGTTGATACTTATAAGATTCGTGTATATAGTGAAGGCGACAGGGAAGTAGTATTAAAAGCTAAAATTGAGAATTAGGGGCAAGGTTAAAAAATGACAAACAGTTATGAATTATTAAAAGCGTTATACTCTTTAAATCTACCTATTCAAGAGAGAGATCCTTGGTGGTGGCCAAATAGTGGAACATATGAGGTAGTAATTGGTGCTGTTTTGACACAAAACACCAAGTGGCAGAAGGTTGAAGAGGCGTTAGAGAATTTACGTACGCTTGATGCACTTACCATAGATGGATTGGCAAAATTAGATGAAGAGTTACTGCGTGAGGCGATAAAACCGGCTGGATTTTACAATACAAAAGCAAAAAGATTGAAACTCTTAAATCAGTCTATCAGAGATAAGTTTGGAGATTTTGAAAACTTTCAGGTAGAAGTGTCAAGGCGATGGCTACTTGAAAAAAAGGGAGTGGGTGAAGAGACTGCCGACTCTATTTTAAACTATGCCTGTTATCGTGAAGCTATGGTAGTTGATAGCTATACAGCAGCTTTGCTTAAATCTTTTGGGTTTGAGTTTGAAGATTATAGAGGTTTGCAAGCTTGGATTATAGAGGGGCTAAAAGATTATGACATCAAAGTCCGTGAACTCTTTCCAAACATACCAAAAGCTCAAATTTATGCTCTTTTCCATGGAATGATAGTTGAGTATTGCAAAGAGCATAAAAAAGGAAAAAAGGGCATGAAAAATTGAATTTTGCTACACCGCCACTCAGAAATCAGTATAGTAAATACTAATAAATATCTTTTCTATGTCCAATACGAACAACAATAATAATCAATTCCTCATCCTTAACTTGGAATATTACTCTATATTGATGTATACGAAGTCTAAATTTCCCTTTGTATTCACCCTTTAATGCTTTTATATTATTTTTTAAAATATTTGGATTTGTTGCAAGCAATAATAGCTTTTCTTTTATGATTTTTTGAGCAGTTGTATCTAACTTTTTAAACTCTCTTTTTGCACTCGTTAAAAAGTTAAGCTTATACATAAACTTATAGCCCTAACTCTTTAAAAACTTCATCCGCCGGTATAATTTTTTCTTGACCTTTTTCTAAATTTTTAAGTCTTTGGTCTGATAGTTTTTCATCAAGAGTATCAAAGTACATACTAAGCGCTTTTTCCACAATATGAGATTTCTTTTCATTGAGTTCTTGTGATATACTATTTAACTCATCAATTATAAAATCAGATATTGTAAAAGTACTTCTTATTTTATACATGGTAGATCCTTTATTCATACGATTATATGAATAATTATACATAATGTTTATAAATTTAGACTGAAAACGAGAAATAATCTGTTTGAGAAAAAGGTGTCAGGGGTTAATGAACAGTCACAAGTAAAAATGCAACAAACCATCATTACAACAATGAAGTGGTACATAGGTGGAGCTTGCATAGTTTTAGTATTGTTAAAGGCATTAGATATTTTTGTAAAGTAGTAAAAAACTATCTGCTAATAATATTTATAGATTTAATACGTTTGATTAAGATGGCACTTTTATCTGAGTTTGGAAGATTTTCTCCTAAGTGCAGATCTGTAATTACAGCTTTTCCTATTATGTAGCGTCCATTATTTTGAGTTCGAATTCCCCACATATTGTGCATAGCATAAACTTTTCCATCAATACTGCCTATATAGAGCATTATGTGTCCTGGTAGGTATATGAGAGTTTGAAAAGGTACTCCCCTCTCTACTATAGTCTTCTCTTTCTCTATATCACTCATATTCGAAAGATCTATCGATTCACCAACATTTGCTTGTGCTTTAGAGTTTCGTGGTAACCAAATACCAAATGGTGCAAAAAAGTCTCTTGTCATTGCAGAGCAGTCTCTATCTTCTACCATTCCTCCCCACCCATATGGTTCACCAATCAATTCCATAGCAATACGATAGATATTTTGAGGTAAAAAATCTATTGGCATAGGTTCTACCCACTCTTCAGGTATGACCGATTTTGTTAAAACAAGCTCTTCTTTCTCTCTTTTGGGTACCAAAATCTTGTAGAAACCTATATCTTTACCTATATAGGGAAATATAGTAGCCATTTTTGCATAGAATAGAAAATTTTGTTGATCATCATAAATTGGAGCATGCTCTTTGAGTAAAACAACCTTTGGTAAATTCATAATGGTCTCAATCTCATCTTTTGAGATGAAGGCGATATCTCTTATCTGAATCCAACCAAGTGCAAATGGACTTTGCACAAAAGCCCAACCCCCATCTAAGCTTAAATGAGAGACTAAAAGTGGTGTAAAGGATTTTATAGCACTGTTTTGATTATAATCGAATGGGTACCCTTCGCCATCTAACTTTGGGTTATAAAATATTGGTCTATTTGTAGGAAAAACTCTTAGATTTGAGGGGTGAACTACTATAGCATACCTTTTTAGAGTGTTGAAGGCTTTATAATTTGCATTCTCTATCCATCTATATAGACGATTCTCCGATAATGGTAGCCTATTTTCAGCATAAATTTTTTTGGATGTATATAGCCGAACTGCCCAAGTTATATCTTCATATGTTGCATTTATCTCATTATTTTGCCAAGGCATATAGTAGTGTGAGAGAAAATCAGCATAGAGTCTCTTCTGCCTCTCTTTCGATAGAGTAGGTTTATCTTTCAAAAAAGGCTCTATATCTGTTAAAGTCTTTGGTGTAATAGGCTCTTTTACTGTACATCCAACAAATAGAAAGGTAAAGAGAGTTATTTGAAAAATTGCTCTTATCATACCTTTGATCTAATAACAATTTTTTTAGCAGAGAAGAGTTCTTGAGCCTTTTTTACCATTGGATCATTTAGAATATCTTTTACATCTATCTCTTTTGACGGCTCTTCTGCACTACAATTGCCTGTTACGCAACTGGCATTGTTGAAGTCAACATCTTCTACCATACCACTTGTGTTAGCTGCTCCATTTGCATCTTCTTGCTCATCTCTATTTTGGGACTGCTTATCTCTATTTTGGGATGGTTTATCTCTATTTTGGGACTGCTTATCTCTATTTTGGGATGGATCATCTTTAGGTTGAGAGTTCTCCTCTTTTTTTGGTGCAGGATCTTCTTTATGTAGCTCTGGTTTCGGATCTTCAACCTTTTGTTGAGGTGGATTGTCAGGCTTTACTAAAGATATCTTTGTACCAATACCAAAAACCTCTTGTACAAGGTATCTTACAACTCCAAAATTATTTTTTAAAATCTCTCTATTTTTACCTTCTGCTCTACTTATCCAAGATAGCACCCCATCTTTAAAATCAACAAACTCAACACTCTCATCAAATGCTTTTCCTAATTCATAGTTGCGATCATATATGAGTTTTATGAGCTTTTTAAATAGTGTGGAGTTTGGGGTTTGGGGTTCGGGGTTCGGAGTTCGGAGTTCGGGTTTTAATCTGTTAGTTCTTAACTCTGAGCTCTGAACTTTGAGCTCCTTTTCAAGCTCTTCTATCATCTCATCTATCTGTTTTATATTCATAGCTTCAACCATTTTAAAAATGGTTAAAGATAGTACGAAATCTCCATCAGTATTTAATGAGAGTAGAGGTTTTGCATCGGCTAAAATTCGGTAGAAACGCTCTAAAATAATGGGGGAGAATTTAGGATCATTTTGTAAAAGTTTATCTTTTAAAAATAGACTCATCTCATCAATGACCATTTCAGCTTCATAATTTTCTAGATCGACTAAATAGTCTCTAATGCTTTTTTCATCTTTTTGCAAAATTGCTGTAAAGAGTTTTTCTAAAAATTCAGGATCGACTATGCCAAGCATCTGTGTAACAGTTGCTGTATTAACATGATTTTTTGAGTAAACAATGGCTTGGTCTAGTAGAGTCAATGTATCTCTAAGTGAACCGCTACCACTTCTTGCCAAAATGGCTAACGCTTCAGGCTCATAAGATATATTTTCTATATTTAATATATGTTCAAGATGTTTTATAATGAGTGGTTTTGCAATCTTTTTAAATCTAAAGTGCTGAGTACGGCTTAAAATTGTAGCTGGTAATTTAAGAGGATCGGTTGTTGCTAAAATAAACTTTACAAACTCAGGCGGCTCTTCTAAAGTTTTTAAAAGAGCATTGAAAGCCTCTTTTGTAAGCATATGGACTTCATCTATAATGAAAATCTTATATCTTCCAATTGAAGGTTTATATTTTGTATGTTCAATAAGATCACGAATATCATCTATTTTACGACTAGATGCAGCATCCATCTCAATTATATCTATATGCCGTCCCTCATTTGCCATTTGGCACTGTTCACAAACATCACAAGGTTTGGAAGTAGGACCTTTTTCACAAAGTAGGGCTTTAGAAAAAATTCTTGCTGTAGATGTTTTACCACTACCCCTAAGACCTGAAAAGAGGTATGCGTGTCCAAGCCTGTTTTGATCAAGAGCCATAGCCAAGGTTTGAGAAATGGAGTCTTGTCCTATCAGATCTTCAAAACGTTTAGGGCGATATTTAAGAGCTAGAGCTTGAGACATAAAAAACCTTTTTATAGTGCCATTTTTCCTGGGTTGAGAATATTGTTAGGATCAAAAGCCTTTTTTATGGCTCTAAAGAGATTTATCTCCTCTTTTGTAAATGCCATATGCATAAATGGAGCTTTTGAGAGACCAATGCCATGTTCACCACTTAGTGTACCGCCAAGATCTACAGTGATTTGAAATATCTCTTCAATAGCTTTATGACCTATCTCCAACTGTTTCTCATCACTTCCATCTACCATTACGTTAGTATGTACGTTTCCATCTCCTGTATGTCCAAAGCAAGGCACTTTAACACCATACTTTTTTGATACTTCATCAATACGACGTAGTAGCTCTGGAAGAACAGATCTTGGTACAGTTATATCTTCATTTAACTTTTTGCTACCATAAATAGTAATTGATTGACTTGCATTTCTTCTTGCAAACCATAAATCAGCTGACTCTTCATCATTCTTAGCTTTTTTAAACTCTATACACTCATTCTCTTTAAAGACTCTTTCAATTACATCCATCTGATATGACAACTCTTCTGGAAGGTTCCCATCTACATCTGTAATGAGAATGGCTCCTGCTGAGACAGGAAGCCCCTTTTTAAACTTCTCTTCAACTGCACGGATTGTAAGATTGTCAAGAAACTCCATAGCTACCGGAGTAACACCACTTGCCATAGTTTTGTAAACAGCCTCCATAGCCTTCTCTACAGTTGGGAAAACTCCCATTGCAGTCTGTTTTCTTTTTGGTTTTGCTATGAGTTTTAGAGTTATCTCAGTAATAACTGCAAGAGTACCTTCACTGGCTATTAAGATACCGGCAATGTTATAACCGGCAACATCTTTGATAGTCTTTTTACCTGCACGTATGATGTCGCCGTTTGGCAAAACAGCCCGAATAGCCATAACATAATCTTTTGTAATACCATACTTCGCGGCACGCATACCACCGGCATTTTCACTCACATTTCCTCCAATTGTTGAGTACTCTTGGCTTGCTGGATCTGGTGGATAGAAAAGACCTTTTGCTTCAACCGCCTTTTGAAGATCCATATTTATGACTCCTGGCTGAACAACAGCAACCATATTGTCCATATCTATCTCTAAAATTTTGTTCATATGCTTCTCAAGTGCCAGAACTATCCCACCATTTGATGGTAAAGCTCCTCCTGTAAAGCCACTTCCTGCACCTCTTGGTACAATGACTATGCCATTTTCGTTGCAGTATCTTAAAATCTTGCTTACATCCTCTTCATTTCGTGGAAATATGACTCCATCTGGTTCATACCTCTCTCTTGTTGCATCGTAAGAGTATGCGATCATATGGGCTTTATCGTGGTAAAAGTTCTCTTCGCCTACTATGGCTTTAAGGTTTTTAATATCTTTTTGTTTTATCATCTTCTCTTCTCCAAATTATGATAATATGCATCAAAATCACCAAGTTTGTAACTGCTCCAATCAAAGATCGGTTTAGGAATCTCTCCTACTCTATTATAGAAAGGTTCAACCACCTCTCCTTCTATATAACTAAAATCTGTATGATAGACTCTCTTCCAACTATAACAGTCGATAAAATCGCTACTATCTTTAAAGACAAACATTATCAACCCTATATTCATATTTTTGCAAAGATTTTGGAAATCTTCAACTTTTGGAAGAGGTTCTCTCTCTTTTGAAAGCTCTACAGCAAAAATATCTGGATGAACAATCATAAATTTAGGAAAACTATCTTTTACCTTCTGAAATGTAGCTTGGTTTGGAACAATAGGTAAAACTCTATTATATAGTTGACCTAAAAAGAGAGTATCACCCTTTTGGGGTACCGTTTTGATATTTGGAAGGCTTGTATTCTCAATAGCGTTAAAGTTTGAGAGTAGCAGAGTAGATTGTGAGCTATTTGATTCTATAACCTGTGCAGTTGCAACTATGGCTTTATGTGTTTCATCATATTTATGAATTACAACTCCGCTTATTCCAAGAGTTAGATCTCCTTTTAAAATAGTTGCTCTATTTCCATCTACTCTATCTAATGTAGTTGTTACAGGTTGAGGGAAATCTGATGCAAATATTAATGTTGTTGCAAAAATCAATCCTAAAATTGTCTGTTTCATTCTTTTGTACCTTACATAACTATAATACGAAAAAAGATTATACTCAATTTAGCCTGAAAGAAGTTTGCAAGTAGCACTAAGATGTAATAGTTTAAAATAAATACTCTCTTTTATTATATATTAACGCCTTATCAAGTACAATCCATCAAAAAAAATAGAGAGAAGTCTTTGATAAGAGTAATATGGCTATTATTAACATTTTCAGTAATATCTATCGGTTCTGTAACTCAAAAGGCACCATGGCCGCAGGGAGAGAGTTTCCTTCACTTTTTGGAGCATAACAATTTACCTCAATCTATCTATTGGGATCTTGATAAAGAAGATAAGGAGTTGTGCGAAGAGATACGAGCAGGAGTTACATACTATGTAACACGTGATGATAACTCAACCAAAATAGAGCAGGTTCTCATTCCCATAAATGAAGAGCTACAGATACATATAAAAAGAGATAAAAAAGGGAATTATACTTTTGAGATGATTCCTATAGCTTATGAAGAGGTGACGGAGAGTTTTGCAATCTCTATAGACTATTCGCCATACTCTGATATAAAAAAAACTACCAATAATGGTTTATTAGCAAAAGCGTTTGTTGATGCTTTTGCCAATAGTGTAAATTTCCGATCAGGGTTACGCAAAGGCGATAAGGTAAGTTTAGTATATACAGAGAAGTTAAGGCTTGGTCGTCCTTTTGGAATGCCTATAATTAAAGCGGCAATGGTACAAACACGCAAAAAACCTCACTATATCTTTCGATACAAAGGGCGATACTTTGATGAGAAAGGGCGTGAAGTTGAGAGTTTTGTATTTAGGAAACCTGTAAATAGTGTTCGTGTAACTTCAAGATTTACATTGAGAAGATGGCACCCAATATTGCATAGATATAGGGCACATCTTGGAGTTGATTTGGGTGGTCGTACAGGTACACCTGTTTATGCCGCCGCTGATGGAAGAGTTGTATATGCTGGCAGACTTGGTGGATATGGAAATGTAATTAAAATAAGACACAGAGATGGTTTTTTAACTCTCTATGCCCATCTGCATAAATTTAGAAGAGGTATAAGAAGAGGTAAATATGTCAAAAAAGGGCAAGTTATAGGCTACATTGGCTCTACAGGTATGAGTACAGGACCACATCTTCATTTTGGTCTTTACAAAAATGGCAGACCTATAAATCCTCTTGGTGTTATTAAAATAACGAAAAAGAGACTCTATGGCAAGACTCGTAAAGAGTTTATGAGGTATGCTAAAAAGATGAAGATGGAGTTAGATAGAGTTGCAGAGTCTTTAAAACCTCCAAGGAGGTTAGATGATGTTAGTGTTACTAAAATGAGAATTGAAGATTTATCTCAAAAGGTTGCAAGTAAAGATGATTGAGAATATCCGCATCGAACCTCTAAAGAGTGGTAAATTTATAAAACCTGTTCAAATAAATTATAGGCATGATGGAAAAGATTTAAGTTGGGAGGCGGTACAAGCTCATGATAGTGTAGCAGTTTTGTTATATCATCGTGAATATGAGTGCTTTCTTTTGGTAAAGCAGTTTAGACCTCCGGTATATTTGAATAACAGCGACGGCTATACATATGAACTATGTGCAGGAATTGTAGATAAACCTCTCTCTTTAAAAGAGATAGCCAAAGAGGAGGTTTTGGAAGAGTGTGGATATGAACTCTCTTTAGATGGTATTGAAAAGATTACTACATTTTATACATCTGTAGGATTTGCAGGCTCAAAACAGACACTATATTTTGCTGAAGTAGATGAGTCTATGCATACACAAAAAGGTGGTGGAGTAGGTGTAGAGAGTATAGAGGTGGTAAAACTACCATTAAAAGATGCAAAAGATTTTATATATAATGAGTCATATGCTAAAACACCAGGTTTGATGTTTGCTTTTATGTGGTTTTTTTCTAAAAATGGTTCTGATTTTTAGATATAATTTTTCAGATAATTTTTAAATAAAAGGTGATTATGCGTTTAGCAATAGTAAGACTTACAGCTATGGGTGATGTTATTCATACAATGGCGGCTTTACAATTTATAAGAGAAAGAGTTGAAGATATTCATATTACTTGGTTTGTTGAAGAGAAGTTTGCAGATATTTTAAAAGATAGTCCAGATGTAGATAAAATTGTACCAATTAATATGCATAAGCTAAAAGAGAGATTTTCATTGTCAGGCATAAAAGATATTTATAGAACTATTAAAAATTCTGGAGATTATGATCTTGTTATTGATGTTCAAGGACTTATAAAATCGGCAATAGTTGCAAGAGTAGCTGGAGATAAAGTTGCCGGTTTAGACTATGAGTCGGCAAGAGAGTCTATAAGCTCTTTTTTTTATAAATATAGATATTTCGTAGATTGTTCAGATATTGCTCCTATGCGTTTTGCTTCGCTTATCTCCAAAGCTTTAGGTATTAGCATAACTAAAAAGATGTTGTTGCAAAAGTCTCCATATTTATATTTTGAAGAGAATGGAGATACTAAGAGACTGTCTAAATATTTTAAGAGTGATAAAAAGAGCATTTTAATAGTTACAGGAACAAGTAATGATAGTAAAACATATCCTCCTGAAAGGTTTGCAGAAGTAGCTAACTTATTAAAAGAGTATCAAATTTTACTTGTGGCGGGAAATGAGAAAGAGCGTAAATTAGCTAAAATAGTTGAACAAAATAGCAATGCAGAGCTTTTAGAGCCTCTCAATCTTAACTCTTTAAAATTTGTAGTTTCAAAATGTGATCTTCTTATAGGAGGAGACACCGGTCCAAGCCATATGGCATGGGCTATGAACAAACCCTCTATAATCCTTTTTGGATCTACACCTAAATCTATGATGATGGAGACACCTATAAATATTGCAATAACATCTGGTGTAAAGGTTGATCCTTGTCGGTTTGATAAAAAAGATAGATCAATTACAACTATAGATCCAAAAGTTATTGCAGAGAAAGCAAAAGAGGTTCTTTCATAATGGATTATATCTATTTGACTGCATTTAATATATTTCAGTGGATCATCTTGCATACGCCAAACTTTATTAAGACTCCTATTCTTAAAGGAGTAGCAAGACTTGCTTATCTTTTAGATGCAAAGCATAGACATATTGCAAAAGTGAATTTAGATCTTGCATATGAAGATAGTCTAAATGAGAAAGAGAAGAGAGAAATCATAAAAAAGGTATATGAAAATCTTCTATTTAATCTTGCTGATTTTGTAAAAAATCAGGGTATATCTAAAGAAAAGCTGCTATCAAAAGTAAAATTTGAGAATGCAGAGATTATAGAGAATGCAAAAAAAAGTGGTAAACCTATAATTTTAATGACTGCTCATTATGGTAATTGGGAACTTTTATCTCTTGCAATAGCGGCAAAGTTTGGTTCTCTTAGTGTTGTTGGAAGACCGCTTGATTCTAAAGTTATGAATAAAATATTAGAGAGAAATAGAAAACAGTTTGATATAGAGGTAATACCTAAAAAAGGGGCAATGAGACCACTTATTAAAGCGTTAAAAGATAGGCGACTGGTTGGGCTTTTAGTTGATCAAAATACTTCTGACAAAGATGGAGTATTAATAGATTTTTTTGGTAAAAAGGCAAGGCATACACCCTCTGTTGCCATTTTAGCAAAAAGATTGAATGCAGTAATAATTCCTACATTTATCCAGACATATGATCATAAAAACTATATTATAAGTTTTTATACTCCATTAAAGATAAATGATAGTGGAAATAGAGAAGAAGATATTTTAGAAAATGTTCAGGCTCAAGCAGATATAACAGAACAGGTCATACGCCAAAAACCAGATGAATGGTTTTGGCTTCACAGACGTTGGAAGAATCAGTATAGAGACAAATATACTGAAAAATTTCGAGACTCTTGTGCTTTGCACTCTCTTTGAGAAAGTCTCGACCCCTAATTTAGGGGATGGGACTTCAGTCCCACAAATTATAAGGAGGTCTTATGGAATCTCTAAATTTAGAAAAATATTATCCAAACTATACATACGATGACTACAAAAATTGGGAAGGTAGATGGGAGCTGATTGAAGGCATACCTTACGCTATGAGCCCTATGGCTACTCCAAAACATCAAAGAATAAGTAGCAAGATAGATTGGCAATTGAATGAACTACTTAAAGATTGCAAAAACTGTAAAGCATATCTACCTGTAGATTGGAAAGTAGATGAAAATACAGTAGTTCAGCCTGATAATTTAGTTCTTTGCTATGAGATAGATGATAAACCTTACATTACAAAAGCTCCTACTATTATATTTGAGATTTTATCTAAATCAACTGCTTTAAAAGATATGAATATAAAATTTAAAATCTACGAAAGAGAAGGGGTAAAATTTTATGTTATAGTTGATCCCGATAGCGAAAGTGCAAAAGTTTTCAAATTAGTAGATTACAGATATGTAAAATTCACAGATGCTACCAATGATAAGGTTGATTTGGTTTTAGATGAGTGTAAGATAGAGTTTGATTTTTCTTTAATTTGGGATTGAATAGATGAGTCAAGAGAATTGCAATATTGAAAATATTACTCCTGTTATAATAACAAAAAACTCTGAACTTTATATGGATGAATGCCTAAAAAGTTTAGAAAATTTTAAAGAGGTAATTGTTTATGATAATGG
>CAZGCF010000008.1:0-13591 GCA_964524095.1 uncultured Campylobacterales bacterium
TTACAGAGAGTGTAGTGAACTTGGAGCATAAGTTTGAGAAGTTAGAAGATAGATTTGATTCAACTGTAAAAGAGTTGAGAAACGATTATGAGAAGTTAGAAAATAGATTGACAAGCGATTTTAGAAGTCTTGAGCAGAGAATAGAGATAACCATACAAAAGGCTCTAAATAGAAATATGATGATGCTAATTATAGTAATAGGGGCGTTTTTAACGCTTTCTAAGATAATAGATAAGTTTTAAGCATAAAAAGGTTTATGAAAGAAGTATTATACCAAATATCACACAATATAACATTAATTCTATACCTTCCCAAATAACTCGTTCCTCCTTACGACTACTTTTATAGCGTTTTAATCCCTCTTTACCTTCTTTGTTATATCTCTTAATCCACTTAGAATATGTATTGATTGAAATCATCAGCTCTTACGTATTTAAATAACCTCTTTTCTTTCCATAGCCATTAGAATGCACTGCAATCTATTTTGGTAGTGTCCATCTTTTGCATATTTTATTTCTCGTCACAGCTCTTCTGGTGCATCATATGTCTTTATCTCTAATCTTTTTGCCATACTCTTTTATAAGCAATTTCTGAAATTTGACTATTTTTAGTCAAAACAGTAGTAGAACCCCTTAATTAGTACTTTTTATAGGTAATTAAATTATATCTAAAAAAATTGATTTTAAAATTAGCAAATTAAATATCATTTAAATATTTAATAGATATATTTTATATAAAGGGTTGTCTTGATTCTAACACTCTCTCATCAAAAAGGTGGCGTAGGAAAATTTGCAATAGTTTGAAATCTTGCTTTTGAGCTTGGTAAGAATATTGATGTAGAAGTTGTTGACCTTGATATTCAACAATGTCCGCTAATTCAAATTTGAGAGTAGAAAGTATACAAAAGCGTACTTAAATAATAGTTTAAATAAAATATAGTCTATTGACAAAGGTATTTGGTACCTATGGAGGATTTTATGCTTTTAATTAAAACAACAGATAGTGATTTCAAAGAGAAGTTTGGTCAGCTGTTAAGTCGTGGTGCAATGGATATGGAGCAAGTCTCAGAGATTGTTAAAAATATCATAAAAGAGATAAAGCTTGAAGGGAATGAAGCTTTAAAGCGTCACATTGAAAAGTTTGATCGATGGGAAGTAAAAGAAGATAGCGATTTAATGGTTGATCCGCGTGATATGAAAAAGGCTTACGATAAGCTAAGTAGTGAGTTGCGAGATGCTTTACACTTGGCATATGATCGAATTAGAGATTACCATGAAAAGCAGATGCCAAAGAGTTGGATAGATTTTGATAATGCAGGAAATACTCTTGGGCAAAAAGTTACTCCTGTTGATGCGGCTGGACTCTATATTCCAGGTGGTAAAGCGGCCTATCCAAGTTCACTCTTGATGAATGCTATACCAGCTATTGTTGCAGGAGTAAAAGATATAGTAGTTACAACACCAACACCTGATAATGAGATAAATGAACTACTTTTAGCTGCGGCACATCTTTGTGGAATTACAAAGATGTTTAAGGTTGGTGGTGCTAGTGCCATAGCGAGTTTAGCTTATGGAACACAGACAATTCCAAAAGTTGATGTTATAACCGGTCCTGGCAATATATTTGTTGCAACTGCTAAAAAACTTGTTTATGGTGATGTAAATATAGATATGATTGCAGGTCCTAGCGAGATAGGTATTTTAGCTGACAACAGTGCTATACCAGAGTATCTGGCAATCGATCTTCTATCTCAAGCTGAACATGATGAGATGGCAAGCTCTATACTTATAACTCCTTCGGCAGAGATAGCAGAGTCTGTTCGTGAATTGGTTTATGTAGAGCTTGCAAAACTTGAAAGAGAGATGATTGCAAGAAAATCAATTGAAGAGAGAGGTGCCATAATTGTTACTGAAACAATGCAAGAGGCTATAGATTTGATGAATAGAGTAGCACCTGAACATCTTGAGGTTATGACAGCAAATCCTTTTGATCTGCTACCACATATTAAACATGCAGGTGCTATTTTTCTTGGTTCTTTTACTCCTGAGCCAATTGGAGACTATATGGCTGGTCCAAATCATACACTACCAACAGGTGGTACAGCTAAATTCTATTCACCTTTAAATGTTGAAAACTTTTTGAAAAAGTCATCTATTATCTCTATGAGTGAAGATGGTATAAATGAGATTGGTGAAGCTTGTGCACTATTGGCAAAAACAGAGGGCTTAACTGCTCATGAAAAGTCTGTACGAATTCGCTTAAAATAGTTAATAAAGGGTATAGATGAAACAGTGGAGTTATAACTTTAATAGTGAAGAAGATTTTTCAAAATTTGTAAAAGAGAATAGTTTAAAAGATAAAGAGCAGGTTTTAGTTCAAATAAACTGTGGTGTGTTAAAAGAGGATTGTTTTGAACGTGTTCAAAATACGATTAAAAAAGAGTTACCAAAAGCCATAATTGTTGGTGCAAGTAGTATCTCTCAATTATATAATATGAAAGCAGTATCAAATAAGATAGTTCTTTCTATTACTCATTTTGAGAAGAGTAAACTTTCGCTTTTTGAGTATGCTTTTCCATCCCATAATGAGTGTGATTACTCTAATATTGCAAAATCTTTATCATCATATATCGAAAAAGATACCAAAGGGGTTTTGCTTATTAGTAATGCACTCTATATAGATATTGAAGAAATGATAAGTAGTATTAATACATATTTAGATGATATTCCAATTTTTGGGGGAATAGCATCTGATAACGATCCACTCTTTAATTTTATAATATTTTCTCAAAATAAGGTTTATTTGGAAGAGGGATTAATAGCAGTTATTTTTAGTGGAGAATCTTTACAAATCTCTTGCAACCACTATTTTGATTGGGAACCAATAGGCAAAGAATATACAGTTACAAAAGCTGATGGAAGGTACCTCTCAGAGTTAGATGGAGAGTCTATAATGGATATTTATAGTAAATATTTTGGTCCTATGGATGAAGATAAGCTACTAAATATTTCAATTTCTCATCCTCTTATTAGAAACTCTTCAGAATTTGGACAGGTTGCTAGGGCGCTTTTGAGGTTCGAGGGAGAAAAGGGGCTTTATACCGGGGAGTTTAAAGTAGGCGAGAAGGTTCAAATAGGTTTTGGACACTATAAACGTATGATAGAGCGCTACAACAAGAGTCACAAATTTTACGATAATATACCTACTGAGGTAGCATGGTTCTACATTTGTATGTCTTACAAATATGGATATATGAGTATTTTAGATGCATCTGCCTCATTTTATAAAAATCCAAATCAGATTTATGGTTTGGTGACATTGGGTGAGTTTATTCAAAAAGATGGTAAAAATAAATATCTAAACTATGCATTGACGCATGTGATGCTCTCTGAAGATATAGATGCTAGGTTAGAAATTAATTTTGATAATCCTATTTTAGATAAAAAAGATGAGTTGCTAGTTACGCTCTCTACTTTAGTGGCTTCAAGTAGCCATGAGATAATGAATCTTAATCGTCATCTAGAACAAGAGGTACAAAAGCGTACAAAAGAGTTGGCAGAGTTAAACTCATCACTTGAGAAACGTATTGAGTTAGAGGTTAAAAAGAATAGAGAAAAAGATAAGATGCTCTACCATCAATCTAAACTAGCATCGATGGGTGAGATGATAAACAATATTGCTCATCAGTGGAGACAACCTCTAAATATTATTGCTTTAGTTATGCAAGATTTATCACTTAAAGCTCAAATTAGCGATATAACATATTCTGAGATTGTTGCTGCTGAAAAGAAGATCAATGAGACACTTAAATATCTTTCTGATACCATTGATGATTTTAGAAGTTTTGTTTCAAATGGTGAAAATTTTTCAAGTCCGAGTAGTTTTGAAGTTTGTAAATCTATCAGAAAGACATTGAGATTAATTTCAATTGTATTGGAAGATAAAAACATAAATTTAGTATTGAAATTACCTGAAAAAGATAGAGTTGTAAAGGGAAGTCCAAACGATTTAAAGCAGATACTTTTAAATCTTATCTATAATGCTATTGATGTTCTTAGAGAAAGAGAGGTTGAAAATCCTACAATTAAAGTAGAGGTTAAATATAATAAGAATGTAAATATTATTGTAAAAGATAATGGCGGAGGCATTAATTCTAAGATTTTAGATAAAATATTTGAACCATATTTTACTACAAAATATAAAGCACGTGGTACAGGGCTTGGGTTGTATATGTCAAAGATGATTGTTGAGAAACGTCTAAATGGAAAAATAAAAGCCCGCAACACACGTCGCGGGGCAATGTTTTGGATAGAACTTCCAATTATGGCTTAACGTCATAAAAGACTTTAAGAGCGCGGATAATCATCGCGTTTTTAGAGATGCGCTCAACTTTAGCATCTGCGTGAACTTTCTCATAAAGATCCATTGGAAGAGTAATTGAGAAAGTTTTTGTCTCAATTTTTCTTCTTTTTGCAATTGTTTGGTTGATATTCTTAAGCATATCGATGATCTTATTAGAGTCGATAGGCTTTTGAATGAAACTATCTACTCCAATTTTGATAGCTTCAGAAATTTTGCTCATATCGTTGCTTGCAGAGATGATCACAATAATTTGATCAGGATTGATGTCACGGATTCTTTTAGCAAGCTCAAGACCATCCATTCCAGGTAAGATAATGTCAATAAAGACAATATCAGGTCTTCTCATTCTGTAAAGATCTAATGCATCTTCTGCATTCATTGCTGAGTCAATTGAGTTGAAGAAGTTGTTGAATGTTGAAACCATCAACTCATTTGCCTCTTTCTCATCTTCTACGACTAGCGCAGTCAACTTTTTTGTTTCATTTGCAATTTTTACAATGTCGTTGTCAATCATTTTGTTACTCCTTGATGATGTTGTTTTAGAAGTATAACATTTAGAAACATAAAGAAAAATTAACGTAATTGATTATGTGAAGAAATTGAAGATATAGGGAAGTTTTGAAAAATTTAAACGTCATATTGTGCCAATTCAAATTTAAAGTGCAACAAGAGAGAATAAAGAAGTAACGGATAAAAAAGAGGTTAGCTGCGATAGAATAAGTCAAATTATCCGGCAAGATAAGGAGACTTATGAGTTACACACAGCTAACTATGATGCAACGATACCAAATAGAAGCTTTCTCAAAGAGAGTGCAAGCACAAGAAAAAAAGAAGGATTGAGCCAAAGTGCAATAGCAAGAAATCTTGAAGTACACCGTTCGACCATCTGTCGAGAGTTGAAACGAAACAGTTTAGATAGTGGAGAGTATCTGGCAACCAGTGCGCAGATCAGTACAAGGCTTCGCTATCAGCATAAGAAGAAAAATAAGAGGTTAAGTCGTAGTCATATCATCTATATTCGTAAACATCTGCAAGAGGAGTGGAGTCCCGAACAGATCAGTGGGCGCATGAGACTCGATGGGCTTAAACCAATTAGTCACGAAACGATCTATAGGTATATTTACCAAGATAAGCAACAGGGTGGTAAGCTCTATACTTTCCTACGGCATAAAAATCGAAAGTATCATAAACGCTCTTGCGAATATCGTTCAAGAGGTCAGATTAGTAACCGTACACCAATTGATGAGAGACCTGAAATCGCCAATGAGAAACAGAGAGTTGGAGAGTGGGAAGTAGATACGATTATTGGAAAGAATCACCAGCAGGGAATTGTAACAATTGTAGATAGGAAGTCAAAGTTTACACTGATGAAGAAGGTTAAGAGTAAACAGGCAGTCACCGTCACTAGAGCGATGCTTCAACTGCTTGAACCAATCAAGGATTATGTACATACTATTACATCGGATAATGGCAAAGAGTTCTCTTATCATCAAGAAGTTGCAAAAAAGCTCAATGCAGGATTCTACTTTGCCAAACCCTATCAGTCATGGCAAAGAGGACTCAATGAACACACCAATGGATTGATACGGCAATACTTTCCGAAAAAGACAACGTTCGATACGATTTCAGACAGACAAATTGTGGAGGTTCAGAACAAACTAAACAACAGACCAAGGAAAGTCTTGGGTTATAAAACTCCAGCAGAAGTTTTCTTTGCTACAATTACACAGACTTATGATGTAGCTGACCCTGTTGTTGCAGTTAATGGTTGAATGGGCGTAATTAATGCTTAAATGGATAAAAAGTATAACTATAGTTTTTAAGAAGGGTTCTTATGTTAGACAAAATGGCGCGGTGGACGAGACTCGAACTCGCGACCCCCGCCGTGACAGGGCGGTATTCTAACCAACTGAACTACCACCGCACCAGTAAAAGAAGAGTGGTGGTCGCTAGTGGACTCGAACCACTGGCATCCACCTTGTAAGGGTGGCGCTCTACCAACTGAGCTAAGCGACCATGTTTGGCGACCCCTAGAGGATTTGAACCTCTGTGTCCACCTTGAAAAGATGGCATCCTTGGCCACTAGATGAAGGGGTCATTAAGACCCTTACAACAACAAGTGGTGACCCGTGTTGGATTCGAACCAACGGCCCATTCCTTAAAAGGGAATTGCTCTACCAACTGAGCTAACGGGTCAGAAACATTCGCTTTCCCTTGCAAATGTGGGCAGAATTATAAGCAAAAAAATTTTATTTGTCAAGGGTTTTTGCAAAATTTTTTAAAAAAAATCATTTAAGCCGATTTGAAGCAGTAGTTTATAGGCGTAATACATACTTTGTTCTTGGATATATTGGCGATCTCCTTCAAAGTGTAACTCCTCTATAAATGGTTCTTTCTCTCCCAATGCTCCTATATATACAGTGCCTACTGGTTTTTGCAAAGTTCCACCTTTTGGTCCTGCTATTCCACTAACTGCTAATGCATAGTCCGCTTTTGTAATCTCTTTTGCACCTATTAACATCTGTTCAACACACTCTTTACTAACAGCACCATAATCTTTTAAGATCTCTTTTTCTACACCCAACCATCCAGCTTTAAGGCTATTTGAATATGTTACAAGTGAGCCTTTGAATATATTTGAGGCACCTGACTCTTTAGTCAATTGAGTGGCAACTAAACCCCCTGTGCAACTCTCTGCAAAAGTGATACTCTTTTTTGCTATGCTCAATTTTTTAACGATGTGTGCAAAGATATTTTCGGTAACAATAGCTTTTTCTGGAAGAAGCTGTTTTGCCCCTTTTAAAAAGTGTTCTAATTGCCCATATTTTTTGCTCAAGGCTTCTATTTGGAGCCATCCTGGTGTTAAAGTTGTTATATTTATATTTACTTCATATGTTTTGCTTAAAGGATCAAGTAGAATTTTTGCACTCTCTTCATCCATTTGAAAAATATGCAAATATCCTCTATCTTCACTATGTTCAATAAGAAAGATTGGCAGTGTTTGACCAGGTTCAGCCATTGCAACATTTATTGTAGATTCATTAAATTTGATTAGAAAGCTGTTGTCATCATAGATTTCACTTTTTGATGGTATTAAGAGATTCTCTTTTAAAATTAGAGAGTCGCCAACCATTGTAGAGATTAGTTTACTTACTGGTGTAAAAGCATTTTTATTTGTAATGATTACAATATTCCCTTCTTGAGTCATCTGCTCTTGCAAGATAGTTACAGTCTTGCTACTTGTTTCTGGTAACTTTATAATTTGATCTAAAAAGCCTAAATGGTTTAATTCACGCTCTATATAGTTCATAAAAGGGGCATTAAGATATAGGTTTTTACCAATTATTATAAGTCGATTTTTCATGTCTGCTACCTCCGTTATCTTGTAATTATATCAATAAATCAGCACATTTTAATCACCAATTTATTATAATCGATTAATTTTACTCCGGAGCGATAAATGGACTACAAGGCAACACTTAATCTTCCAAAAACCGATTTTCCTATGCGCGGGAATTTACCGCAGAATGAACCTAAACGTTATGCAAAATGGTTTGAACAGAAGGTTTATGAGCGTATGAAAAAGAATCGTGAAGGTGCTGAAGTTTTCACACTTCACGATGGACCACCTTATGCCAATGGAAAGATACACATTGGTCATGCTTTAAATAAAGTTCTTAAAGATATTATTGTCAAAGACAACTATTTTCAAGGGCGTGCTGTACGCTTTACACCTGGCTGGGATTGTCACGGTTTGCCAATTGAACAGCAGGTTGAAAAAAAGATTGGCAAAGCAAAAAAAGAGCAGTTGCCAAAATCTAAGATACGTCAACTTTGTCGTGATCATGCTAAAAAGTTTGTTGATGTGCAAAAAGAGGGCTTTAAGGCTCTTGGTGTCATTGCTGATTGGGAGAATCCATACTTGACGATGGATTACCGCTTTGAAGCAAATATCTATAGAACACTTTGCAAGGTTGCGGCAAAAGGGCTTTTGGTTGAGCGAAGCAAGCCTGTTTATTGGAGTTGGGCAGAGCGTACAGCGTTGGCAGAGGCTGAAGTAGAGTATGAAGATAAAGAGGATTACTCTATCTATGTAGCCTTTGAGTTGGGTGATAAGGCAAAAGAGAAGTTGGGTCACCCTGAAGTTGCTGCGATTGTCATCTGGACTACAACACCTTGGACACTTCCTGCCAATGTCGGCATAAGTCTAAATCCTGATGAGTTCTATGTACTTACCAAAGATGGATACATTGTTGCAGAGAAGCTTTTTGACAATCTGCTTGAGAGTGGTGTTGTAGATGGACCTATTGAGATGAGAATTCCTGCTCGTGATCTTGAGGGGATGATCGCTATTAATCCGCTAAATGGTCGTCCATCTCGTATTGTACTAGGTGAGCATGTTGTTATGGAGAATGGAACGGGTGCTGTTCATACTGCTCCAGGTCACGGAGAGGATGACTACCGTGTCGGTTTGGTTAACAATCTTGATGTCATTATGCCTGTTGATGAAGAGGGTAGGTATGATGAGACTGTTGTTCGTCTAAAACTTCTGCCTAATGCAGAGGAGTTTGTAGGAAAACACATATTTGAAGCTAATGAAGAGATCTTAAAACTACTCGGTAAATCTCTTTTGAAGGTTGAGAAGTTTGTACACTCCTATCCACACTGCTGGAGAAGTCACAAACCTGTAATCTTTCGTGCTACAAAGCAGTGGTTTATTAGTGTAGATGGCAAACCTGAAGGTGAAGAGAAGAGTTTGCGTGAGATAGCACTTAGTGAGATAGAGAAGACTAAGTTTTACCCTGAGTGGGGAAGAAACCGTTTGAATGCAATGGTTGAGGGTCGTCCTGACTGGTGTATAAGTCGTCAGCGTGACTGGGGTGTTCCGATCGCATTCTTCCGTAACAAAAAGACGGGTGAAGTGATTTTGGATGAGAAGGTTCTTAACTTCATCGCTATGATATTTGAGATGAAGGGGTGCGATGCTTGGTATGATATGAGTGTTGAGGAGCTTCTATACCCTGGTAGCGGATATGATCCGGCTGATCTTGAAAAGGTTATGGATATTTTGGATGTTTGGTTTGATAGTGGATCTACCTGGTATGCTGTTTTAAAATCACGCAACTATGATGCAGGAAAATTCCCTTCAGACCTTTACTTAGAAGGAAGTGATCAGCATCGCGGATGGTTCCAAAGTTCGCTCTTGCTTGGATCTGCTGTTGAGCATAAAGCACCATATAAGGCTATCTTGACACATGGCTTTACTGTTGACGAGAAGGGCGAAAAGATGTCCAAGTCAAAGGGTAATGTCGTAGCACCTGATGAGGTAGCGAAAAAGTATGGAAGTGAGATCTTAAGACTTTGGGTTGCTATGAGCGAATATAAGGGCGATCTAAAAATTAGTGATGCTATCTTAAAACAGGTGGCTGAAAACTATCGAAAGATTCGCAATACATTTAGATTTTTGTTGGCTAATGTCAATGATTTAGAGGAGTTGGTACCAGTAGATCAGATGCTTGAGATTGATCGCTGGATCCTTAAAAAGGCAAGTGGTGTCTTTGCAGATATGCGTGAATCTTTTGATAATTACGACTTCTCTAAAGGTTTCCATACTCTAAATAACTTTTTGACAAATGAGTTGAGTGGAATATATCTTGATCTTACAAAAGATCGCCTCTATTGTGATGATAAAGATGAGATCACAAGACGATCTAGCCAGAGTGCAATGGCAATGATCGCTAAAACTCTACTTCCTTTGATCGCACCAGTTCTTACATATACTGCTGACGAGTTGATGGAGTTTGCACCTGCAGTTATCAAGGGTGAAGCCAAGGATATCTTTGATCTTGTCTATAAACCGCTTCCTGAAGTAGAGAGTAGTTTAGATGAAGATTATATGATTCGTGCTAGAGAGAGCTTCTTTGAGATAGTTGATAGACTTAAAAAAGAGAGAGTGGTCAAACAGACACTTGAGCTTGGAGTTGTAACAGAGAGTGAAAAGTTGGGTGTTTTAGATATAAAATCTGCTGAAGATTGGTTTGTTGTTAGTGAAATTTTAAAAGAGAGTGGAAGTGAAGTTTTAGGTGAGTTTGAGGTTGATGGTGATAAGTTTGCTATTGTTAGAGCAAGTGGTCACAAGTGTCCAAGATGTTGGCGTTTTGCTGCTGAAAAAGAGGATGGACTCTGTGAACGGTGTGCAAAGGTGCTAAATGTTTGATTTGAGTCAACCGATTAGTTGGCAAGTGATTGTAGGAACAATCGGGGTGATACTGCTAATAACGGCATTAGGTATTTGGGCAGTAAATAAGAGATGTTAGAATTTAGAGTTAGGAGTTAAGAGCTAGGAGTTAGAGATGGGTAGTTTTCAAACTCCGAACTCCTAACCCCAAACTCCAAACAAAAGGAGATATGATTTGATTACATTAAAAGAGGCTTTACAGTTACCAAAAGAGGAGATTAAAGCGTTACGTGATGATCTAAAAAAGAGGATTGAAGAGAAGAAGGAGTTAAACGCCTATATCTCTTTAGATGAGGCAGGTGATGGTGTACCTTTGCTTATAAAAGATAATATTCAGGTAAAAGGGTGGAATATTACCTCTGCGAGTAAAATTTTGCAAGGGTATGTAGCACCTTACAATGCAACAGTTATAGAGAAGATTGAGTCTGCTGGACTTAGCCCTTTTGGTCGTGCCAATATGGATGAGTTTGCTATGGGAAGCTCAACAGAGAGCAGTTTTTATGGTAAAACACTAAATCCTCACGATCCTGAGCGTGTTCCTGGTGGATCATCAGGTGGGTCTGCTGCTGCAGTTGGTGCAGGTGTTGCTATTGCCGCACTTGGAAGCGATACTGGAGGATCTATTCGTCAGCCGGCGGCATTTTGTGGTATTGTGGGTATGAAACCAACTTATGGACGTGTAAGTCGTTGGGGGCTTGCAGCTTACAGCTCTAGCCTTGATCAGATTGGACCTATGACACAAAATGTTGAAGATGCAGCTATTTTGTATGATATTATCAGTGGACACGATAGTCACGACAGTACCAGTGCTAACATAGAATATAGACCTGTAACTCCAAATCTTGATCCAAATAGAAAACTTAAAATTGCTGTTATCGATAATTACATTAAAGATGCAAGCACAGAGGTACAGTCAGCATATGAAACAGCAATTAAAGCTTTAGAATCTGCCGGTCATACGATTGTGCATAAAGAGATGATGGGTGCAAAGTATGATATTGCCGCTTACTACATCATTGCTACGGCTGAAGCTAGTGCAAACTTGAGCCGCTATGATGGTATTCGTTACGGAAATAGAGCTGAAGATCCTAAAGATCTAAAAGATCTATATCTTCGTACACGCAGTGAAGGGTTTGGTGATGAGGTTAAGCGACGTATCTTGCTTGGAAGTTTTGTTCTTTCAAGTGGATATTATGATGCATACTATCTAAAAGCTCAAAAAGTGAGACACTTGATCAAAAATGAGTTTGATGAGATCTTTAAAGAGGTAGATCTTATTTTAAGCCCTGTTGCACCAACTCCAGCATTTAAATTTGGTGAGATGGCTGATCCTCTACAAATGTATTTGAGTGATGCCTACACTATTGGGGTTAATCTTGCAGGTCTTCCAGCTATAAGCCTTCCTATTCAAAAGACAGCAGATGCTCTTCCTGTAGGGCTTCAGTTGATTGGAAAACATTTTGATGAGCAGACACTCTTTGATGGTGCATTGAGCCTAGAAAAGATAATAGACTATAGACAATAGAAAAAGGAGACACCAGTGAGAATTAGAAAACGAGCCCTAACATTCGAAGATGTACTTTTGGTTCCAAAACACTCAACAGTTTTGCCTAAAGAGGTAGATATATCAACACAGTTGACTAAAAATGTTCGCTTAAATATTCCAATTGTTTCAGCGGCAATGGATACTGTTACCGAATATCGTGCGGCAATTGCTATGGCACGTCTAGGCGGTATTGGTATTATTCATAAAAATATGGATGTAGAGACACAAGTCAAGCAGGTAAAAAAGGTTAAGAAGAGTGAGTCAGGGATCATAATTGACCCTGTATTTATGCACCCTGGTCAGACGTTGGGTGAAGCAGAAGCTATTATGCGTGAGTATCGCATTTCTGGTGTACCTGTTGTTGACAAAAATATGAAACTGCTTGGAATACTTACAAACCGTGATATGCGATTTGAGACAGATATGGGCAAAAAGGTCGAAGATGTAATGACTAAAATGCCTTTAATTACTGCCAAAAAGGGTATATCTCTTGATGAAGCGGCAGATATTATGCATAAAAACAAGATAGAGAAGCTCCCATTGATTGATGAAAATGGTGTTTTGACAGGTCTTGTTACAATTAAAGATATTAAGAAACGCAAAGAGTATCCTAATGCTTGTAAAGATGATTTTGGTCGTTTACGTGTAGGTGCGGCTATTGGTGTAGGGCAGTTTGAGAGAGCTTATGCATTGGCTGAAGCTGGTGTAGATGTATTGGTGCTTGACTCTGCTCATGGGCACTCTCAAGGGATTATAGATACACTTAAAAGATTAAAAGCTGAGCTTGATGTTGATATTATTGCTGGAAATATTGCAACAAGTGAAGCGGCTGAAGCGTTGATAGAGGCTGGTGCAGATGCGATCAAGGTAGGTATTGGACCTGGTTCAATTTGTACTACAAGAATTGTTGCAGGTGTTGGTGTTCCTCAAATTAGTGCTATTGATGAGTGTGCTGGGGTAGGACATAAGTATGGTGTGCCTGTAATTGCAGATGGTGGTATCAAATATTCAGGAGATGTTGCAAAAGCATTGGCTGTTGGTGCAAGTTGTATTATGGCTGGCTCTATTCTTGCAGGAACTGAAGAGAGCCCTGGTGAGACAATTATGTATCAGGGGCGACAATATAAAAGCTATCGCGGTATGGGAAGTATTGGAGCGATGACTAAAGGAAGTACTGATAGATATTTCCAAGAGGGTACTGCCGCTGATAAACTGGTACCTGAAGGAATTGAGGGTCGTGTACCTTACCGTGGACGAATTGCAGATGTTATTCATCAGTTAACAGGTGGTTTAAGATCATCAATGGGATATTGCGGTAGTAAAGATATTCCAACTTTCTGGGAGAAGGCAGAGTTTGTTGAGATCACAAGTGCAGGTCTTAAAGAGAGTCAAGATCATGATGTTATGATCACAAAAGAGGCTCCAAACTATAATATATACAGAGT
>CAZGCF010000009.1:0-13206 GCA_964524095.1 uncultured Campylobacterales bacterium
AAGTCAAAAATATTTTGGCTAAAAACTATGTTCGCCCAGATGAAGCTGAGATTGTTAAATCTAGAATCAAAGAGTTAGGACGCTATAAAGTCATTGACAAAATAACAGTTAAGCTGAATGAGAGAAGAAATCTCTATGAAGCCACTTTTAGCAATCTTGGAATTAAAAATATCATCATTGACTCTGAATTGGTAAAGCGGTATCAAAAACTTCTTGCCGGTGGTATTTGGTCTATTGTAACTCTTGAATACTTTTATGATGAGAACTCTAACGACTCTCCATTTTTGCTACAAGAGCTTAAACCTATCCAGATGCCAAATATGGACTTTGAAGAGTTTGTAAGTGAGCGCAAAAAGTTTACGCTTGATGAGTGGATGGATCTGATTATCCGCTCATTCGGAATGGAGCCTACAAACTTTGAAGAGAGTGTTAAGTGGCATCTTATAGCGCGTCTCATTCCATTTGTAGAGAATAACTACAATATGTGTGAGCTTGGACCGCGTGGCACTGGTAAAAGCTTTGTTTACAAAGAGATCTCTCCAAACTCCATACTCATAAGTGGTGGTCAGACAACTGTTGCAAACCTCTTTTACAATATGAGTACAAAAAGAGTTGGGCTTGTAGGCAACTGGGATATTGTGGCATTTGATGAAGTGGCTGGTATAAGGTTTAAAGATAAAGATGGCATACAGATTATGAAAGATTATATGGAGAGTGGATCGTTTGCAAGAGGTAAAGAGCAGATAAGTGCTAAAGCATCATTTGTCTTTGTTGGAAATATTGATGGAAGTATTGAGAATATCGTTAAAACATCTCATCTACTCTCACCATTTCCAAAAGAGATGATCGATACTGCATTTTTTGATCGTTTTCATCTCTATCTTCCAGGTTGGGAGATCCCTAAAATGCGCCCTGAATTTTTTACCAATGAGTTTGGGTTTATTACCGATTTTATGGCAGAGTGGATGAGAGAGCTTCAAAAATATAACTTCTCAAATGCCATAGATAAATATTTTAGATTGGGAAAAGATCTAAATCAGCGAGATACAAAAGCGGTTAAAAAGACAGTAAGCGGACTTTTAAAGCTTCTATTTCCTGATGAGAGTTATACCAAAGAGGATGTAAAAAAGTGTCTAACCTATGCACTAATAGGAAGACGACGCATAAAAGAGCAACTCAAAAAGATTGGGGGTATGGAGTTTTACGATGTAAACTTCAGTTTCATCGATTTGGAAAATAGTGAAGAGATTTTAGTAACAGTTCCGGAAATGGGAGGCAATAGACTCATACCTACCGGTAATCTTCCAAATGGATCTCTGTTTATGATAGGCACAAATCCACAAACAGGACATAAAGGGCTTTACAGATTTGATCTACAGACAATGGCGGGAAGCGGTAAGCTTACAACGACAGGTTTTGGAAATAGTAGCGAGATAAAAGATGAGATAAAAGAGGCTGTAAACTACATTCAAGCAAATCTACATCAAGTACAGGCTAATTTAAAATTTAAAGATTATGACTACCACATTAAGCTTACCGATCTAAATGGTATAGGTCACTGCAAAGGCATTACTCTTGCAATGTTCCTATCGCTTTGTAGCGGTATTTTAGAAAGACCTATGCTCTCTCAAATGGTTATACTTGGTTCTATGAGTATTGGAGGGGTTGTTCTTGGTACTGAAAGCTTGGCAGATGCTCTACAAATAGCCGCAGATAGTGGTGCAAAAAGAGTTCTCATACCTGCTGTTGATATGGCGCAAATGGCAAATGTACCAACTGATCTGATGAGTAAGTTTCAACTAATCATCTACTCAACACCAATAGAAGCTGTTTTTAAATCTCTTGGGGTAGAGTGATTAGGAACTATATATTTCTTGAAGAAAGCAGGACTAAAGTCTTTAGTCCAATAAAATTAAGTTACTGTTTGTTTTGTTATAGAAGTTATGAGAAAAAATCTTTTATAGCCTTAGCATCTTTGCTAGATACTACACTGCACAGTGTTTCAAAGTCTGCTTTCTTAATCTCTTCAAATGTTCCAAAAAAGTCTAAAAGTCGTTTCACTTTTGCCGGTCCTATGCCGTTAACTTCAAGTAAAGATATAGTCTTCTCTTTCTTAAGACGCTGTTTTTTATGAAATGATATTGCAAAACGATGGGCTTCATCACGTAGCCTCTGAAACCATTGAAGACGTGTATCGGTTGGTTGAAGTCTTAATTCTCCATCTTCAGTGTAGAGTATATCTTTTGCTGAACCTTTTGCACGGTGGGCTTTTGCATCAATTTTCTCTTTTGCAACTCCTACAACAGGAAGATTTACTCCTGCATTTTTTAGCAGAGTCTCTGCCAATACTCTTAATGTCTCTCCACCATCTATAACCCACAAATCTGGAGGTGGTGTTTCACTAAATGACTCTATCCGCCTTGTTAACATCTCTTGCATCTGATGATACTCATCTTTAGCATTTAAGTTATAGTGTCGATATGATGCTTTATCCCATTTTTCATTATCATAAACAACCATAGCTCCTACTGTAGCAGTTCCCATCAAATGTGAGTTGTCGAAAACTTCTACACGGTTAGGCTTGCTTGGAAGGTTTAGAAGAGACTTAATACGCTCAAGGGTGTCAGATTGAGGTTTATTGCGTTTTTGTCTTAAAAGTTCAGTAGCATTTTGTAACCCAAGATCTATTAAACGTTTTTTCTCTCCACGTTTTGGGTGGTGTAAGTATATGCGTTTACCGAATCTTTCAGATAAAATAGATTCAAGTTCATCTCTATCACTCAAGTCGTGAGCAGTTAATATTGAACGGGCAGTAAAAGGTGTCTCAGCTGTGTAAAACTCTAATATAGTTCTTCTATATATAGCCTCTATCTCTTCTTCACCTATTTGCTCTTCTATCTCTTCAATATATGTATGACTTGATGATACAATCTTTCCTTCTCTCATAAAGAGACGCACTACTACCCCTCTTCTCTCATCAAAAGCTACGGTAAATATATCTAAATCTTCAAGTTTAGCTATATCTGTAGTACTCACCTCTTCAATTTTTTTAATTGCCTCTATACGATCTCTAATCTGTGCCGCCTCTTCAAATCTAAGTTGTTCGGCATACTTTTCCATTCTCTTTTCAAGTTCAGTCAATAGAGCCTTTTTATTATGAATGTAGCCGATAGCTTCATCAACTAGCTTTGAGTACTCTTTTTGACTAATTTTCCCTTCACAAGGAGCCATACACCGTTTGATTTGATGAAAGAGACAAGCCTTTTTACCCTTAATACAAGATTTTTTTTGAACTAATGGAACAAGCTCATAAATAGATGAAAGAATAGCTTTTGATCCATTAGGAAAAGGTCCAAAATATTTTACTCTATTACCTTTAACTACTTTACGTGTTAACTCCAATCTTGCAAAAGGTTCACTTAGATCAATATAGAGATAAGGGTATGTCTTATCATCACGTAGAAGAATATTATACTTTGGTCTAAGTTGCTTTATTAGTGAATTTTCGAGCAAAAGAGCATCGCTCTCACTATTTGTAACTATTGTCTCAATATGTGCTATTTGTGAGACCATATTGTAGATTCTAGGACTAAGTTTTTGAGCAGGTGCCAACTCAGGAGTAAACCTAAAGTAGCTTTTTACACGCTTTTTAAGTGATTTTGCTTTTCCTACATAAAGAAGTTTTCTATCTTTATCGAAATATTGATATACCCCTGGTTTGTCTGGTAAGTTTTTTAGTGTTGTAAGCATTGCTCTATCTGTCTCTTTATAGTTTCAAATTTCTCTTTTATATCATCATCTTTTGCTTTTATTTCAAAAGCTCCTGTCGAACCCTCTCTATATCTGGGAACACTATCTTTTTTATCTTCAGGCTCAGTTGTAAACTTAGAGACAAAGGTTTTGATTCTCTTAATCTCGTAAGTTTTACAAGCTGTTTGCAAAGGAGGCAAGGAACTTAATAGAGTCTTAATTAAAGAGAGCTTATAATCAAATTCCATTTTGTATGCTGGATGTTTAAGTGCAAAAAAGAGAGTATTGTTTTTAACATACATAAAGAGAATACCTCTTTGCAAAGGTTTAGGAAGTGATTTTTTGATTAGAGCAAAACACTTTTGATGCTTTAATCTTGAATAGAGAGGATTTGTTACCAAATGATTAAGAACTACGTTAATATTTTTCATATATTTATTATAGCACTTTTACTCTCTTTTCTAAATGGTTGCGGATATAAAAAACCGCCATACTATCCTGTGGAAAAGAGCAAAAATAGCTAAGATAAGGAAATCGATGAAGTATGATGTAATTATAATTGGTGCTGGAATAGCAGGCTTATATGCATCACTGCATATTCCAAAAGAGAAGAATGTATTGGTTTTATGTAAAGATATACCTTGGGAGTGTAATACCTTCTATGCTCAAGGTGGTGTAGCCGCAGCAGTTGATGAGTCTGATGTAGAATCACATATAGAAGATACTTTGAGAGCTGGTGCAGGACTTTGCGATCGTAAAGCTGTAGAGTTAATGGTAAATGAGAGTCTTCAAGTTATTCCAGATCTAATTAGACGCGGTTTCTCTTTTGATAGAGATGAGTCAGGGAATCTTCTCTATACAAAAGAGGCGGCTCACTCTAGACCAAGAATTCTTCATGCAGGTGGGGATGCAACAGGACGCTATCTACATGAGTTTCTAATGCGCGCCAATCCTCATCCTCTTATCTACAATGTTCGTGTATTTGACCTTCTTCGCTCAGGTGATACTTGTTATGGATTAAGAGCACTCATAAATAATAAGATAAATGAGATATATGCCGACAACATTATAATTGCAAGTGGAGGAGTTGGAAGTCTTTACGCTTACCATACAAACTCAAGAACAATTAGTTCAGATATTCACGGTATATGCTTAGAGCGCGGTATTAAACTCGATATGATGGAGATGATGCAGTTTCATCCTACCGTTTTTGTTGACAATCCTTGGGCTAGAAAACAGCTTTTAACTGAAGCTTTGCGTGGTGAAGGAGCACATGTTGTAGATGAGTCAGGAAAGAGGTTTTTGCTAGATTATGATGAGCGTGGTGAGTTGGCTCCAAGAGATATTGTTAGTCGTGCAATTTTTGATTATAAAAAGAGAACAGGTAGTGAAATCTACCTTAAAACAGATATGTTTGATGAAGATTTTTTCGCTCACCGTTTTCCAAATATAAAAAAGGCTATGAAGGCTGTTGGCTATGATCTTCCTAAAGATTTAGTACCTATTTCACCAGCATTTCACTATGCTATAGGTGGAATAGTAAGTGATCTAGATGGTGCAGTCGGAGGACTTGAAAACCTTTATGTCATTGGTGAAGCAGCCTCAACAGGTGTTCATGGTGCAAACAGGTTGGCAAGCAACTCTCTACTTGAGGGGTTAGTGTTTGGTCGTCGTGCAGCCTTAAAAATAGTTGAAAAAGATTATAAGTGGAATCATAAGCCACCATTTGCAGAATTTAAGGGCAATTTAGTTGAAAAAGATGATACAATTTTAAAACAGCGTTTAAGGCGCACAATGTGGCAAGAGGTTGGTATAGTTAGAACACGATCAGGTCTAGAGCGTGCATTAGACTTTGTAGATGATGTACAGCATCTAACTATAGGAAGACTACTTGCTCTACGTCTTAAAACAGCTCGTATGATAATAGAGAGTGCATTGGCTAGAAAAGAGTCTATAGGTGCACACTATATTATCAATGAGTAAAATCAAACTAAAAGGAACCATATGCATGAAGCTACGTTTCACTTGACTACTACTTGGGTTGGTATGATCGATCTATTTATTTTTATTGTTGCTTACTATTTTATAGCAGCTGAAGAGAAGTATGAGATAAACAAGGCTAAACCTGCACTATTTGCTGGTACATTTATGTTTATGTTGATAGGTGTCTATTTTACAGCCAATGGAATGGACCCTGAGCCTATGCATGAAGAGATGCAGAAGCTTATTTTAGAGATTGCAGAGATATTCTTCTTCCTGTTTGTAGCTATGACATTTATTGAGACACTAATAGAAAGACGTGTCTTTGATGTTATGAAGTATAAGCTTGTTTCAAAGGGGTACAGCTATAAAAAGCTCTTTTGGTTGACAGGTTTACTAGCATTCTTCATCTCTCCTGTAGCAGATAACTTGACAACCGCTCTAATTCTTTCAACTGTTCTTTATACAATTGATAAAACAAATAGAGACTTTTTGGTAGCTGGTGCAATTAACATTGTTGTTGCCGCAAATGCTGGTGGTGCTTGGAGTCCATTTGGTGATATTACAACTCTTATGGCTTGGACAGCTGGTAAAGGTGAGTTTGTAGATTTCCTATTCCTGTTTGTTCCATCAATTGCTAGTTGGTCATTCACAGCTTGGCTACTATCTCGTTATGTACCAGATGGTGAACCACACTTTGATGTAACAACAGAGGAAGTGCCAACTATGAAAGATGGTGGACAAGGTGTCATTTGGCTTGGAGTATTTACTATTACCATTGCTGTTATTGGTCATCAACTATTCCACTTTCCTGCAATGTGGGGTATGATGTTTGGTTTATCACTTCTTAAACTCCACTCTTTTAGATTAAATAAAAAAGGTAAAAATGGTTATGATATTTTTGTCAATATGAAGAAGATAGAGAATGATACACTTCTCTTCTTCTTTGGTATTCTCTCTGCAGTTGGTGCATTGCACTTTTTAGGATATCTAGACTATATTCATGACCTATACGGCATAGTAGGAGCAACTGCAGCAAACATTGGTGTTGGATTTATTTCAGCTATTGTTGACAATGTTCCTGTTATGAGTGCTATTTTGAAAGCTAGCCCTGAAATGGGTATTGACCAGTGGCTTTTGGTAACCCTAACAGCTGGAATTGGTGGTAGCCTTATTAGCTTTGGTTCAGCGGCTGGTGTTGGTGTAATGGGTCGTTTACGTGGCATATATACTTTTGGTGCTCATATTAAACTTGCTTGGACAGTATTGGCAGGCTATATTTTAGCTATGGTGTTGTGGTATATACAGTTTGAGATCATGGGTCTTTATTGATGAGAATTTATAAAATTAAAAAAATTTTAAAAAATAGAGAAGCAAGAGGAGAGATTATAAAGTCGATAGGCTTAGGTATGTTTGTAAATGGTCTTTATGGTATAAGTGATAGTAGTGTAGAGAGCTATAATATTGTTGATATTATAGTCTCTCTTTATACTATACTTCTTGGAATATCTATAGAAAAGGATATTTAATATGGAACATTGGATTATTACCATTTTAAATATCTTGGTAGCAATTTGGGCAACATATGAGTTTTTTTATAACGATAACAAAGAGGGGAAAGTACATTGAAAAATGTTTCAATTATAATCTTAGATTTCGGTTCTCAATATACGCAGTTAATAGCTCGTAGATTGCGAGAGGAGAAGGTCTATTGTGAGATAGTTCCTTACTTTACCAAAGTTGAAGATATTAAAGCGAAAAATCCTAAAGGGATCATTCTTAGTGGTGGACCTGCATCGGTATATGATGAAGGAGCTTTTGAAGTTGACCGCGCAATTTATGATTTAGGTTTACCTATTCTTGGTATCTGCTATGGTATGCAAAGAATTGCAGTCGATTTTGGTGGTGCTGTTGTACGATCCACACATCACGAGTATGGAAAAGCAGAATTACATTTTAATGATGAAACAACATCGGTACTATTTGATGGGTGTAGTGATGGTACTATTGTTTGGATGAGCCATTCAGATCGTGTTGAAAAATTGCCGGAAGGTTTTAAACCTATTGCATATAGCGATAACTCTCCTTATGCGGCTATTGCTGATGAGTCTAGAAAAATTTATGCAATGCAGTTTCATCCGGAAGTGCACCACTCACAAGAGGGTCACATAATGCTAAGAAACTTTGCCTTAAAAGTTTGTGGCGTTGATGAGAAGTGGGATATGGGGCATTTCCTTAAAGAGCAGATCAAAAAGATTCGTGAGCAAGTTGGCGACGGCAAAGTGCTTTGCGCTCTTAGTGGCGGTGTTGACTCTTCTGTTGTTGCGGCACTTTTATATGAAGCTATTGGTGATCAGTTGATCCCTGTATTTGTAGATAATGGATTGCTTCGTAAAGGTGAGCGTGAGCAGGTAGAGAGTGTCTTTAAAGTACACTTGAAAGTGCCTTTGATTACAGTAGATGCAAGTGAGCATTTCCTTGTTAAACTTGCCGGTGTAACTGATCCTGAAAGAAAAAGAAAAATCATTGGTCATACTTTCATAGAGGTGTTTGAGAAAGAGGCTAAAAAACATGATGGCATCAAATTTTTGGCTCAAGGAACTCTCTATCCAGATGTGATCGAGTCTGTTTCAGTCAAGGGTCCAAGTGAGACAATCAAGTCACACCACAATGTAGGCGGTTTGCCTGACTGGATGGATTTTGAATTGATCGAACCTTTACGAGAGCTTTTTAAAGATGAAGTAAGAAAGTTAGGTCTTGAGTTAGGACTACCTGAGTCACTTGTTTATCGTCACCCTTTCCCTGGACCAGGATTAGCTATACGCATTATGGGTGATGTCAATATATATGATCTTGACCTATTGCGTGAAGCTGATGCTATTTTGCTTGAAGAGCTTAAGGCAAGTGGATATTACAATAAAACTTGGCAGGCATTTGCTGTACTTTTAAATGTAAAGAGTGTTGGAGTAATGGGTGATAACCGTACATATGACAATACAATATGTGTACGTGTTGTTGAAGCGGTTGATGGAATGACTGCTACATTTGCTCACCTTCCACACGATCTGCTTGAGAGAATCAGCCGACGTATCATCAATGAAGTTGACGGTATTAACCGTGTTGTTTATGATATAAGCTCTAAACCACCTGCGACAATCGAATGGGAATAGAAAACATACCACCTATATATCTTCTTTCGCCCACACCAAAAAGTGGTGTGCGGCATCTTCCTATGATAAAGTTTGAAACAATTCCACAAGATATAGAGTTTAATAAGTTTGATGGTTTGATCATCACATCAAAGCAGGGTGTTATTGCACTTGATGAGATTAGTTGCGGTAAATGGAAAACTTTGCCTGTAGCTGCAATAGGAGAATCAACTGCAAAAGAGGTACAAAAACGGGGTGGAGAGGTGATCTTTATAGCCTCAAGTGCTTATGGAGATGTGTTAGCACGCGAACTTGCTTTAAATTTTAAGGGGTTTAGATGGTTATATCCACGCCCTAAAGTTGTTGTATCTAAAGTAGCGGCAGATTTAAGAAGTTCCGGTATAGAAGTTGAAGAAAAAATTATCTATGAAACAAGTTGTGTTGAGTATGACAACTCTTCAAAACCTTGTAGCGGAGCAATCTTAATCTTTACCTCTCCCTCTATTGTAAAATGCTTTTTTCAAAACTTTTCTTGGGATATAAGTTACAAAGCTGTAGCTATAGGCAAAAAAACGGCTGAATCATTTCCAAAACATATAGATGTAAATATCTCACCAAACACTTCAATTAATGAAGCAATTGAATATTCAAGAAGTTTATTATAACACTCTATCTCAATTGTAACAATAATTAAATATCCCCATTCTAATGGGGATTTCTAAATAGTTTTTCAATTCTCTAACTAATATTATAATACATAGCTTCAGGATGATAGACAACAATTGCAGCTGTTGACTGTTCAGGATGAATTTGAAGTGTTTCACTAAGAACTATTCCAAAATCTTCAGGTTTCAAGAAATTAAAAATAGGTTTATTAAGCTCCAATTCTGGACAAGCAGGATAGCCAGGAGAGTAACGTGCTCCTTGATATTTTCTCATCTCAACATCACGCAAAGAGTGCCCCTCTTTATCTGCAATATTAAGGTCTAGCCGTATCTGTTTATGTGCAATCTCTGCCAATGCTTCAGCTAACTCTACTCCTAAACCATGAACTAAGTAATACTCGTGAAACTTACCCTCATCATAAAGCTTGCGCTCATACTCACTTATTTTACTACCTGCACTTACAGTTGTAAAAGCAACAACATCGTGACGATCTCTGTGAAAATAGTCGGCAAGACAACGCCACGGTTTTTTGGTTTGACGTGGAAAAGTCATCGCTTCACGTGCTCTGCCCATCACCTCATCAAGAGGCTGACGATTGGCATCTTTATCACTACTCCACCCTTCACTCTCATCAAAAATCAACAGTGTTGTATCGTCACTTCTGCAAGGGTAATACCCATATATAATTGTCGGATCAAAAAGACCTTCATCTATAAATTGTGCTTTTAGCCGTTCATAAGCCGGCAATACAACCTCTTCAAGCTGTTTTTGATACTCATCTCTACTCATACCCTTTGAGCGGTATCCCCATCGTGACTTAAATAGGATACGATGATTAATCCACTCAAAAACGATATTTAAATCAAAATCATCTTTAGTCATAACTCTGCGTCCCCAAAATGGAGGAACAGGCACTTTAATCTCACGAGATGGCATTTTTATCTCTTCAAAAGGAGGAATCTCTACCTCCTTTTTCTCTTTGACAACAACTACCTCTTCTTCATCTTTTACGTCACTACCGAGTCTTGTATCAAAGTTTCCAGCTTCAATACGGCTCATAGCAATAACACCGTCAAAAGCATCACGACAGTAAAAGATCGGTCCTTTATAGACCGGACGGCAATACTCATCAACAAACCCTTTTGTTAGTGCCGCACCACCAACAATAACAGGTATATCTATTCCCATCTCTGTCATCTGTTGCAGATTCTCTTTCATTACTTGAGTAGATTTAACCAACAAACCGCTAAAACCTATAGCATCGGCATTATGCTCTTTTGCCGCTTCTAAAAACTGTTCAAGCTCTACTTTAATACCAAGATTTACAACTTTAAATCCATTATTTGTAAGAATTATGTCAACAAGATTCTTACCAACATCGTGAACATCCCCTTTAACTGTACCAAGTATAAGTGTTGTATCGCTCTCTTTCTCTTTCTTTGGTAAATAAGGGTTTAGGTAATCAACTGTAGCTTTCATTGTCTCAGCACTTTGCAAAACAAACGGAAGCTGCATCTGACCACTTCCAAAAAGATCACCAACAACTTTCATAGCTTCTATTAGAATCTCATTGACAATCTTTTCTGGTGAGATGCGGTGGCGTACCTCCTCTACAAGCGGAATCATCCTATCTTTATCACCATCAAGCAGAAGTTTATGTATCTTCTCCTCATCACTCATCTTAAGGTAAGCTTCATCCTCTGCTCCATGATCAACCGCCTCTTTTTTACTAAAGTGTTCTATAAACTTAAAGAGAGGATCACCATTTTCTTGGTTGTTAAACAGAAGATCTTCACAAACTTTACGATCCTCTTTGCTTATCCTGTTCATAGGGATGATATGCTTAACATTGATAATAACAGAAGTCAGCCCCGCTTCAAGACAGTGGTGTAAAAATACAGAGTTTAGATAAGGTCTTGCATCTTTATCTAATCCAAAAGAGATATTTGAAAGTCCAAGTGTAGTACCAACTTCAGGGTGTCTGCGTCGAAGTTCTCTAATCGCCTCTATAGTCTGCACTGCCGCATCACGATACTCTTCATCACCAGACCCAACAGTAAAGGTCAATACATCAAATACAAGATCTTGAGGCTTTAAACCATGCTTTTTAGTAGCCAGCTCATAAATGCGTTCGGCAACTTCAAGTTTACGCTCAACTGTCTTTGCCATACCCTGCTCATCAATTGTCAAACAGACCAGTGATGTACCAAATCGTTTTGCGAGCCTACAGACTGCATCAAACTTTTCGATTCCATCTTCAAGGTTGACAGAGTTGATAATAGGCTTACCGCCTATGCACTTAAGAGCTGTCTCAAGCCCTTTTACCTGTGTTGAATCTGGCATTAACGGCAATGGAATTTTTTGAGCATAGAGACTTATGACTTCATGCATATCTTTAGTCTCATCCCGACCTGCAAATCCCACAGAAACATCAAGCACATGAGCTCCTGCACGAACCTGCTGCTGTCCAACCGTTAAAGTACCTTCATAATCTTCTGCCAATAAAAGCTCACGAAAAGCCTTTGAACCAGTAGCATTGGAGCGTTCACCAATGAGCAGTGGTGCCGGATCTTGCATTAATGGAACTGTGTTAAATAGAGATGCAAGAGAGGTTGGATGAGATCCAGTAGCTGGTCGAGGCTTCATACCTTCAACAGCATCAACTAAAGCTTTGATGTGTTGTGGCGTTGTTCCACAGCATCCACCAAGGAAAGTAACACCATCATATTTAGTGAAACTTTTTTGCAACTCACTAAACTCTTCAGGTCCCATCGGATAGTAAGTGTAACCGCCACGGTTTTGAGGCAATCCAGCATTAGCGTGAACAGAGATAGGTTTGTGCCAAAGCTCTGATAGTGTCTTAACATGCTTTTCAACCTGTTCAGGACCGGTACCGCAGTTAAAACCTAAAGAGAGAATATCAAAAGGCTCCATAATAGTTGCAATTGTTGTTGCATCTGTACCAATAAGCATAGAACCACTCAGTTCAATTGTGACTGATACCATAATTGGGATCTTAACCTCTTTATCTTTGCAAGCATCTTCACAAGCATGAAGTGCAGCTTTGATCTGCAAAGGATCTTGGCACGTCTCAAGTAAAAATATGTCAACACCACCGTCAATCATCCCTTTAGCCATCTCCAGATAGCCACTATACATCTCATCATACTCAATATGCTTTAAAGATGGCAGTTTCGTTCCAGGTCCTATAGACCCAAGGCAAAAACGCGGTTTTTCTGGTGTACTGTACTCTTCACATACAGACTTGACAAGTTCGCACCCTTTTTTACTAAGCTCATAGGCACGATCACCAATCTCATACTCATCAAGTACCCAATTCATAGAGCCAAATGTGTTTGTCTTAATGAGATCAGCTCCAGCCATTGCATATCGTTTATGAATTTGTCGAATCAGATCAGGAGCTGTAGCATTTAAAAGCTCATTACACCCCTCTTTTCCTTCCCAAGCATCTTCTGGAATATCCATAGACTGGATCTGAGTTCCCATTGCCCCGTCAATAACTAAAACTCTATCTTTTATTAACTGTTGAATATCTTTCATATACTATTTCCTATAATAAAAAAACTTTTTATAGTTAGTAACAACTTCTTTTATACTAACTTTTTATCTACATAAACTTAAATTATAAAAAAGACTAAAA
>CAZGCF010000010.1:0-13126 GCA_964524095.1 uncultured Campylobacterales bacterium
AACATTGGAATATAAAGCCATTCTATCCATTAAAGAGTGCAAAAAAAGTGGCTAGTTTTGGTGATCATAGATTCTATTACTACAATGGTAAGTTAGTAAGTGAATCTTACCATTTAGGGTTAGATTTAGCAAGTATAAGAATGGCAAAAATTAGAAGTTCAAATCCAGGTAGAGTTATCTTTGCTGGTTATAATGGAATTTATGGGAATATGCCTTTGATAGATCATGGTTTGGGACTCTATACTATTTATGGACACTGCTCTACGTTGTTGGTTAAAGAGGGCGATGATATTGCTAGAAATAGTGTTATAGCAAAGACTGGAAAAACAGGGTTGGCACTAGGTGATCATTTACATTTTGGTGTTTTGGTTCAAGGAGTTGAAGTTAGACCTTTAGAGTGGATGGATGGTCGTTGGATACGTGGTAATATTATCAACGTTATGGAGATTGCAAAAAAAATGATAGATAGAAGAGAGTAATAATTTATTTTATGGTATTATGATTAAAAAGTAAATCTATTTTTTATGTATGAATATAAGGGTTAAAAGATATGATAAAACAGAGAACTATAGCTAAGAGTATAGAGAGTATAGGTATTGGATTACATAAAGGAAAACCTGTAAAATTGAGATTAGAGCCATTAGATGTAAATAGTGGTATTATATTTTTTAGAGAAGATTTAGGAGTTACAATTCCACTTCATCCAGAAAATGTTGTAGATACACAAATGGCTACAGTAATTGGAAAAGATGGGGTGACAATATCAACAATTGAACACTTTCTTTCCGCACTTTATTCATATTGATTAGATTATTTACTTGTTGTATTGAATGATAATGAGATGCCTATTATGGATGGTAGTGCTGCAAGTTTTTGTATGATGCTTGATGAAGCTGGTATAGAAGAGCAGTCAGAAGGTAAAAAAATTATAAGAATTAAAAAGGCTGTTAAGGTAACTGATGGAGAAAAGTATGTCTCTTTAACACCAGCAGAGAGTGCAGTTTTTGACTTTACTATACGCTTTGAACATCCTGTTATAGATAAACAGCATAAGCGCTTTATTTTTTCAAAAACAAACTTCATTAATGAAATATCAAGAGCTAGGACATTTGGTTTTTTGAAAGAGGTGCAATATCTTAGAAGTAAAAATTTAGCGCTTGGTGGTAGTTTAGAAAATGCTATAGTGCTTGATGATAATAAAGTCTTGAATCCTGAAGGTTTACGTTTTGATGATGAGTTTGTTCGTCACAAAATTTTAGATGCAATAGGTGATTTAAAGGTGTTGGGTGCACCAATTTTAGGGGAGTATAAAGCTTTTGCAGGAAGTCATGATTTAAATCATAAATTGACAGTAGCATTACTTAAAGAAGTTGATGCATATGAAGTTATAACATTAAAAGTAAACGAGAGTTTGTCATTTGCAAAAAGCTTTGCATAACAGATTACAGAGTGTAGAGTTACTAGTTATCGGTGTTGCTTCTCCATTGCTTGTTGGAGTGTATGAAAACGGTTTATTGATAAACTCTTTTGAGAGTAAAGATAAAACATCAAAAGCATTACCTAAAATATTAGATGAAATAAGTAAACATTACAATTTAGCAGGGCTCTATTATGCAAAGGGTCCAGGTAGTTTTATGGCTATAAAAGTAACATATGTTATGCTCAAAACTTTCAGTATTGCATTAAAAGTTCCTCTTTTGGCTTGTGATGCGTTTATTTTTAATGGTAATAAGCCAATTAAAGCAGTAGGAAAAAGTTGTTTTATTAAAAAAGATGGCGATATTATAGTTCAAAAAAACTGTAGTGATGTAGAGATGAATTTTAAACTTCCAGATAGATTAGATAGAGCCTGCTTTAATGGTAGTAGTGAACCACTTTATATTCTTCCTGCAGTATAGTTGAATTATTCAGCAATTATAGAGGTGCTGTAAGATACAATATCATCTAAAAGTTTAATTAAAATTAGCTTTTCAGGGGCAAAAAGAGTGCATAATATATCAGGAAGGAGAGGTAGTGGTCATTAGTGTGCCTGCAACAAGCGCCAATTTAGGTCCTGGATTTGACTCTTTAGGGCTATCACTTTCGCTAAGAAATCGTGTGCATATTCAGCCATCTAGATTTTTTAGTGTATCTATAAAGGGAGAAGGTGCAAATAATCCACGCTTAAAAGGCAATAATCTTTTTATTAATATATTTAATGATCACTATACTCATTTAACAGGAAAAAGAGGGGTATTTAGATTTAAATTTTATAATCAGATACCATTGTCACGAGGATTAGGAAGCTCATCGGCAGTAATTGTAAGTGCCATAGCATCTGCATATAGTGCTGCTGGAGTCAATATAAGCAGAAGAAAGCTTTTAAATCTTGCTCTCCATTATGAGCCTCACCCTGATAATATTACACCTGCTGTGATGGGTGGTTTTAATGTTGCTGTTGTTGAAAACAATAAGGTTTATAGTCAAAGAAAGAGGGTACCCAATTATCTTAAAGCAGTTGTTGTTATTCCTGATAAACCAATCTCAACAGCTCATTCAAGAACAACTTTACCAAGAAGTTATCGTAAAGAGGATGCTATATATAATTTAAGCCATTCATCATTGTTAACAGCTTGTTTTTTCAATGAGTCTTGGGAGATGTTAAGGGTAGCCGCAAGAGATAAGTTTCATCAAATTGCTCGTATGAAAAATCTTCCTGAGCTTTTTGATGTGCAAAAGTTAGCCATAGAGAATAATGTTTTAATGAGTACCCTTTCAGGAAGTGGATCTACCTTTTTCAATATGACATACAAAGAGGATGCAAAGCCTCTTTTGAAAAAGTTTCAGGTTCGTTTTCCCTCTTTTCGTTGTGGAATTTACGATTTTGACAACGATGGGGTTTTGTTTATAGATTAATTTTGGTATAATTTCACGATTATGTCCGATCCGATTAGAATGTGCATCCATTGTCGCGGCCGATTCTTGCAGGCTCAGCTTATACGGCTACAATGTCAAAATAATCAGATACAACCATATAGCGGGTATGGCAGAAGTTTTTATATCTGTCATAACTGTATCAATGATAAAAAGCTTGCTAGAAGGCTTGCAAAACAGTGCAATAACAAAACATATCTAACAATCGAATTGGGCGAACATATTAAGGAGATGGTATCGAATGGGTAAAGTAAGAATCCATGAAATAGCGGATGAACTGGGGATTAAAAGCAAAGAAGTTGTAGAGAAGGCCAGGGAGTTGGGACTGGATGTTAAGACAGCTTCAAGCGGTGTTTCTCCAGAAGATGCACAAAATATTGTCAATTTTGTAATGACAGGAAAACTTCCAGTATCTACTGCTCCGAGAAAATCTCCGGCGCCCAAGAAGGAAGAGAGTAAAAAAGATTTGGCTGAACATAGATCTACAAAAGCTAAGAGTGAGAGTAAAACTTCTGAAAAGAGTTCAAAAGCCGGAGCAAAAAAAGAGAAAGAGAGAGTTCGGAAAAATAAATCTGTTTCAACAAAGGCAGAAAAAAAGATAGAGACAAAAGGCTCTAACAAAGAGAAGGGGTCCAATACAAAACAGAAGAGTGATAAAAAAACTGTAGTTAAAGAGAAAACATCAGAATCTAAGTCTGAAAAAGATGAAAAGAGAGAGACTCTTGGACAAGCTTCTGTAAGAAGAAGACGCGGAATTTTTATTGTTAAAAAGAAGCGTCCAAAAGCTGAACCAGTTACTGAAACACCACAAGTTAAGAAGAGTGATATCAGCAAAGAGAATCGTGTTATTGCGGCTGTTGATGAGACAATAGCTGTCAAGAAATCTAAGAAAAAATCAAAAAAACCTGCGCCAGCGCATAGTTCAAAAGAGTCAGGTATTAAGCTCAATCTTTTGGAAGATAGAGATATTGGTGGAGTGAGTATTGATTATAGTGAAGATGAGATAGTTCTGCCAGATTTTAGTGAAGAGCTTCGTGTTATTGAAGAGCCAAAAACACCAGCAACATTAAAACCTGAGCCAGCAAAACAGAAACAGCCTGTTGGAAGGCGTGGCTCACAAAGTAAAGGCAAACGTAACGTAAGCAGAACTACTCCTAAAAAGCGTCAGAAGAAAGTAGAGAAGAGTGTGGCAGTACCATCAATAGTTAAAATTCCAGAAGATTGTCGTGTGTATGAGTTTGCTGAAAAGGTAAATCGAACAACAGGTGAAGTTATAAAAGTTCTCTTTGGTCTTGGTAAAATGGTTACCAAGAATGACTTCTTAGAAAAAGATGAGATAGAGATTCTTGCAGATGAGTTTGGTGTAGAAGTTGAAACTATTAACCCATTGGATGAGCTAGATTATGTATCAATATATGATGCAGTAGAAGATGAAAATTTAGAAGAGAGACCGCCAGTTATTACAATAATGGGTCATGTTGACCATGGTAAAACCTCTCTATTGGATAAAATTCGTGAATCAAAAGTTGCTGAGCGCGAAGCAGGTGGTATTACTCAGCATGTAGGTGCTTATCAAGTTGAAAAAGATGGCAAAAAGATTACATTTATAGATACACCTGGACACGAAGCATTTACAGAGATGCGCGCTCGTGGTGCACAAGCTACAGATATAGTAATTATTGTTGTTGCAGCTGATGATGGTGTAAAACCTCAGACAATTGAAGCATTGAACCATGCAAAAGCGGCTGATGTTCCGATGATCATAGCTATTAACAAAATAGATAAACCTGATGCAAACCCTGATATGGTTAAATCTCAATTAGCTGAGCTTGGATATATGCCAGTTGATTGGGGTGGAGAGTATGAGTTTGTTGAAGTATCAGCAAAAACAGGTCAGGGACTTGATGATTTGCTTGAGACTATTATTCTTCAAGCAGAGATTATGGAGCTTCAAGCAAATCCAAAAAGACTTGCAAAAGCTATTGTTATTGAGAGTTCACTTGAAAAGGGACGCGGACCAGTAGCAACTGTGATTCTTAAAAATGGTACACTTAAAGTAGGTGACAATGTTATTTGTGGAAGAACATTTGGACGTGTCAGAACAATTTTAAATGATCTTGGAAAGCAGGTAAAAGAGATTGGACCAAGCGATCCTGGTGTTGTTGTTGGTTTAGGTGAAGTTCCTGATGCCGGTGAGATATTGGTTGCTATGGATAGTGACAAGCAGGTACGTGAATTGGCACAGAAACGAGCAGAGTATCTGCGTCAAAAAGAGTTAAGCAAGAGTACAAAAGTTACTCTTGATGAGCTTGGAAACCTTATTGCTGAAGGTAAAATCAAGTCACTTCCTGTCATTGTAAAAGCGGATGTTCAAGGATCTCTTGAAGCTATTAAAGGAAGTCTTGAAAAACTCAAGAATGAAGAAGTTAAGATAAACATTATCCACTCTGGAGTAGGTGGAATTACTGAAAGTGACGTTTCATTGGCAAATGCAGATGAAAATGCCATCATTTTAGGTTTCAATGTTCGTCCTACTGCTTCAATTAAACAGAAAGCAAAACAGCAAGGCGTAGAGATAAAAACATACTCGATCATTTATGATTTGATTGATGATGTTAAAGCACTTCTAAGTGGCTTGATGAGTCCGGTAATAAGTGAAGAGGGAATAGGTCAAGCTGAAGTAAGAGAGACATTTACTGTAGCAAAAGTTGGAACAATTGCCGGGTGTATAGTAACTGACGGTGTGATCAGAAGAAATGCAAAAGCAAGACTTATTCGTGATGGTGTTGTAATTTATGATACCAAAATCAGCTCATTGAAGAGATTCAAAGATGATGTCAAAGAGGTTGGTAAAGGGTATGAGTGCGGTATGATGCTTGAAAACTTCAATGACATTAAGGTTGGTGACGTAATAGAGGCTTATGAAGAGAAAGAGGAGAAAGCTACTTTATGACACCAGAAGAGATAAAGCGAAAAAGAGCCAACTCTATTCTGCGTGAACTGATCCCAGAGGCACTCTCTGGGCTTGCTGATGAGCAGTTAAGAGGACTAACTGTAACTGAAGTTGTCTGTAGTAAGGGACGCAGTGATGCTGATGTCTATCTTGATCCTACCGGAATCGATGAAGATGAACAGCGTATTATTCTTAAAAAATTAAAAAAAGTGACTCGTGGTCTTGAGGCTTACTGCCTTAAAGCTGAGGGTTGGTACAAATCACCAAAATTTCACTTTAAATTTGATCAAGAGCTTGATCGCGTAAAGCGAATGGATGAGCTGTTTGCAAAAATAGAGAAAGAGTTAAACGGATGAGTGTAGAGAGTGAAGTCAAAAAAGTTGTTGAGTCGCATGGCGCAGAACTTTATGACACAGAAGTAGCTAATGAAGATGGACATACAATCTATCGTGTCTATATCTTAAAGAAAAGTGGAGTAGATCTTGACTTATGTGCTGACATAAGCAGAGATCTCTCTCCAATGCTTGATGTTTATCCTCCTGTCAGTGGACAATACTATCTTGAAGTAAGCTCTCCAGGAGTTGAGCGAACACTTAAAAAGCCTGAACATTTTGAAAAATCTGTTGGTGAAAAGGTTTATTTGAAATTGAGTTCTGGTGATAAGGTTAAAGGCAAACTTCTTGGTTTTGAAGATGGTGAAGTGATTCTTGAAACTTCTCATGGTAAAGAGCATTTTCCTCTAAATGAGGTTCGCAAAGCCCGTACCTATTTTGAATGGTAGCTTTAAACCACTCCTTTTTTATGCGCCTTGCAATTAGCGAGGCGTGGAAATATCAACTTCTTACATACCCTAATCCTGCAGTTGGTTCTGCTGTTGTCAGTTCTCATGGTGAATTTCTTTCTGTCAATGCACATCAAGAGGCTGGCAAAGCACATGCTGAAGTTTTGAGCATAAGAGATGCTTATGTTAAGTTAAGTGGTGATTGTGAACTTGCCAAATGTGATGATGCTCATATACTACATAGTGAACTTCCCAAACGAGCAGGTACTCTATTTTCTCAATCAACTATCTATGTTACCCTTGAACCTTGCAATCATACAGGAAAAACACCCGCCTGTGCCGATCTGATCTCTAAACTTGGATTTAAACGGGTTGTCATTGGTGCTATGGATCCAAATCCAAAAGCGGCAGGTGGTGCTGAGCGTTTAAAGCATAAAGGTATAGAGGTTATTACAGGCATTGAAAGAGAAGCGTGTGAATTGCTAATAGAGCCTTTTTTAAAGTGGCAAACAGAAAGATTTGTTTTTTTCAAATTGGCTCAATCTATTAATGGTGTAATTGACGGTGGCATTATTAGCTGTGAAAGTTCAAGGGTTTGGGTACATAAAGTAAGAGATAAGATAGATCTTTTAGCAATTGGCGGAAATACAGTAAGAGTTGATCGCCCAACACTTGATAGTCGTCTAGTTAATGGCAAAGCACCCGATATTGCCATTTTAACTAGCAACCCAGATAGCATAGATAGAACAATCCCTCTTTTTAAAGTACCTAATAGAAAAGTAAACTTCATCAACTCTGTTTCCTCTTTGCCAAAAAGCGGTCTTGTGATGGTCGAAGGCGGTTCTGGTACGTTGAAGGCATTGCAAAATGAGATCGATTGGATGGTTCTTTTTATTGCCCCTTTTATTAAAGAGGGAAACTGCTATGAAGGTAAACAGAATTTTGAGCTTTTGCATCAAAGAAAAGTAGGTAGCGATGCTATGTTGTGGTTAAAATCAATCCATTAGTATTCATATAGTAATATACCGTTTTTTGCCTCTTTGTGAATATTTTTTATCTCTTTATTTGGTAAATGGTAGATAATATCAACTTTGTAGTATGGTAGTATATGTAATTTTTTTCTAAATTTTTTTAACATTTTATAAAATGCTTGAAATGAAATATCTCTATTATACTCTATAAATAGATCTAAATCCCCGCCCTTTTTATTTTCATCGATTCTTGAACCAAAGATATAGAGCTTTCCAAAATCAAAACTATCTTTAAAATTCTTTATTATGTACTCTTTCTCCTGATTCGATATTCTCATTGCTACTCTTTTATTAGATTTGATAATATTTTATTTTTTGAGATGTAATCTTTGATATGTAAAAAAAGTGCAATGATTTTATCTACTTCATATTCTATAAAATCTTTTATGACCTCTTTTAATTCAGGCAATTCCAATTCGTCATAATCTCCGTGAGATATGATATTTCGCTCTTTTCTTAACTCTATCCATTCACTGTACTCTAAGTTTACAATATTTAATTTTATTGCTCTTTCATAAATCTCAATAAAAGGTCTATTGCTAACCTCTTCTCCAAGCAACTCAAGTATAGTTGGCAGAAGCTTTTCTGCTATAACACTTTGAAGGCTTTGAAATCTACTGGTTAGTACATCTACAAAATCTATATATTCATCCTTTTGAAGATCTTTTGATTTTAATATATCAGCAGCCCTATTTAAACGATTAAAATGTTTGCTAGAGAGATGATAGTACCTATTAAAAGCTTCCGGTTTAATGTTTTGCATAAAATCCCTTTTAGAGAGTGTCATTGATTAGGTTTAGATATAATTATACCAATTTTTAGGTTGTAAGATTAAATTAAAAGATAATATCGTGATTTACTAAAACAGATCTATTTGCCGTATGAAGAGTAGTTAAAATCTTAAAAGCTTTCTTTGGATATAATCTTAAAAGATTTAAAGAGTTGGTAGATAAAGAGGCTAAATGAACAAAGATCAGAAACAGCAAAAAATTGTCTCAATGTTTGATGAGATTGCATCAACATATGATATGACGAATCGAGTACTTAGTATGGGGATTGACAAATCCTGGAGAAAAAAGGGTTGTGATAAAACACTTGAACTGCTTGATCGTAACAAAGATTTGACAGTGCTTGATGTAGCATGCGGTACGGGTGATATGTTGCAGTGGTGGAAAAGTAGAGGTGAGATAGCAGGTGTGACATTTAAGCGTTTCATTGGTGTTGATCCATCAGAGGGAATGCTTGAAGTTGCTAAAGAGAAGGTTGATTATGCTGAATTTATTGTTGCCAAAGCTCAAGATATGCCTGTTGAAGAGAATACTGCAGATATTTTATCTATCAGTTACGGTATTCGTAACGTTGTTGATCGTCAAGAAGCTATTAATGAGTTTTACAGGGTTCTAAAACCGGGTGGTATGGTTGTTATATTGGAGTTTACCAAACGAGACAAGAGTGGCCTTAAGGGTAAGATAGTAGATTTTTATATGCACAAAATTTTACCAACAATTGGTGGTTTGGTAAGTAGAAATTATGAAGCTTATCGCTATCTTCCAGATTCAATAGAAGGATTTTTAACAACTGAGATGCTTCAACAAGAGCTTGAAAATGCCGGTTTTACTATGCAATATAGACAATCTTTCTCAATGGGAATTTCAACTCTTTTGATTGCCAAAAAGTAGATTTTTTAAAATGAATAGTACAGTAACTGTCTCGGGGCTAAATGAACAGATCAAATCACTGCTTGAATCTACCTTTATTCAGATTCGTGTAGAGGGTGAGATTTCACAAGTTACTTACCATACTAGCGGGCATATCTACTTTACTATAAAAGATGAAAAGAGTTCTCTTTCGTGTGTTATGTTTCGCTCCAATGCTAGGAATTTGCGTTTTCGTCTTGAAGCTGGTCAGCATGTAGTACTTAGTGGTGCTATTACTGTTTATGTACCGCGTGGTAATTATCAAATGTTGGTACAGAGTGCTGAACCTTACGGAGTAGGATCTCTTTCTGTAGCTTTTGAGCAACTAAAAAAACAACTTCAAGCAGAAGGTCTCTTTTCACCTGATAGAAAAAAGCCTATTCCAAAAAGAGTACGACACATTGCCATTGTTACATCAAAAACGGGTGCGGCTATTCAAGATATGATCCGTGTAGCTACAAAGCGTTGGCCTCTTGTTAAGATTACACTTATTGATACATTGGTACAGGGAGCTGAATCTGCACAAGAGATTGCACGCCATATTGCTTATGCCGACAGTTTAAAAGCAGATGTTATTATTGTTGGGCGTGGCGGTGGAAGCTTGGAGGATCTTTGGGCTTTTAATGAAGAGGTGGTAGCTCGTGCAATATATGCTTGTAAAACACCAGTGGTCTCTGCTGTTGGTCATGAGGTAGATACAATGATTAGTGATTTTGTAGCTGATATGCGTGCTCCAACCCCAAGTGCAGCTATGGAGCAGATATTGCCTGACAAAATAGAAGTTCTTTATGCGCTTGATGAGATGATGCAGAGTTTGGAGCGTAGAGTACATCAAATTCTTAACCTTAAACATCAGCAACTTCAAAGTATGCAAACTCAGCTAGAGCAGAATGCCATAAGCAAAAAGATCGATATGCAACTGCAAATAATCAATCAGCTTAAAGCACAGCTTAAACAGCAAACTCTTAGGTTTTTAAATCAAAAGAGTGAAACACTTTTGCCAATAAAAGAGCAGATTAAATATATTCAAAATAGGGTTTTAGAGCAAAAAAGTAGCCAATTAAGCTCACTTACTTCACAGTTGGCATCGCTTGATCCAAAGCTAAAAGTTCGTCCAGGGTTTGTTCAGCTTGTTAAAGGTAAAGAAGTTACAGGATTAGACAAATTAAAGAGTGGAGATAAGATCTATCTTGAAGATACAAAGTTTGTAGCTTGTGCAACTATAGACTCAATTAGATCAATAGATGGTTGATTCTGTAACACTCTTGTAAAATTTATGACTCTTTTAAAAAAAAATCTGTTTAAGTCAAACTTGTAATGTTGTTTATGGTATAGTGTCTTATCTGCTTTATAAAGATTTTGAATTTCTTTATAAACAGAAGAGTTTTTTTATTTGGAGAGTAGAATGAATATCTACGTTGGAAATCTGTCTTACAGAATGAGTGATGGTGAACTTAGAGAAGTTTTTAGTGAGTTTGGCGAAGTAAGTAGCGCACGTATTATTAATGATAGAGAGACTGGTCGATCAAAAGGTTTTGGTTTTGTAGAAATGCCAGATGACAATGCAGCAAATACAGCAATAGAAGCACTCAATGGCAAAGAGGTAAGTGGACGAAATCTTCGTGTAAATGAGGCACGTCCTCGTGAACCACGCCAGCCAAGAGGCGATTTTAACAGATATTAATCTTCTAAGAAGCGGAGTTTTCCGCTTCATACTTTTTGTACCTTTAAATAATTTTCACAATTTAAAAAATTTTAATTCCTCAATCATTGGTCTTTAAAAGTATATTTTGGAGGCATAAAATAATATGAAGCCAAAAATAGATATCAAATTTTCTACATTGACTCTAAAAATCATTTTTTCACTATGGTTTGGTAATCATCTCATTAAAACAGTTCAAAATAAAAAGTATCAGATCAACAAGGTATATTATTATGTTGTAGTGGTTTATCACTATTTAATATACCCTTTTCTCTTTTTCTATCTGTTTGGGATGTTTTTAGAGAAGGGTTTTTCCGTTTTAATGAGCTTTCTTGTAACCTTTTTGGTTCTATTTTTTGTAGATATTTTATTAGCATTTATCGCACCCATCAAAGAGGTATCTGAGGGGAAAACTCTTGAAAACAGGGTTATTCGTAGTTAAAGGAATATTAAATGAGATACTATTTATTGACATTAGCAATGTTCATCTTTTTAAATGGATGCAGTGTTGGTCATAAAGACTGGAAAAATGATATGAATAATCAGATAGGTACAAAAATAAAAGGTCCTTTACCCGTTAAACCATATAGATATAAAGATGCCGGTAAATTACAAAGAGGGGATTTTTGGATAGTAGGGGAAGGCTTGACGCATATTACAAAAGATAAAGATGGGAATTTAGTTTATCACTATTTTGATTCTGAAATTTTGCCAAACTTTACAGGAAAAAAAGAGTGGATAGGAAAATGTAAAATATATTTGGTTGTTGATCCCAAAACCCATATTATAAAAGGTTGGGGGTATGATAAAGATGGCAATCCGTTAAGTTGTAGGACTTGGCCATAAAAAATTTTCTAATCGTTAATTTTAAACTGTATAATGATTAAAATATTTGTACAAAAATATCAAGAGGAAAGTATTAGTGAGATACTATTTATTGACAATAGCAATGCTCATCTTTTTAAATGGATGCAGTGTCGGTCATAAAGATTTTGTAGATATAGAAAATAGATTTGTAGGTAAAAAGACTTCTCTTATAAAACCTTTTAAGTTTAAGAATTCAGGTCAATTTACCAGAGGTGATTTTGAAATTGCAGGGTATGGCATCACACATGTTACAAAAGATAAGGATGGTAATTTAATTGTTCATTGGTATGTGAGCGAAATTTTACCAAATGCTCCGAAGAAGGAGTGGGTTGGTAAATGTTTGCTTTATGAAGTCGTTGATCCTAAGACACATATTATAAAAGGTTGGGGATATGACGAGGGTGGCAATCCGTTAAGTTGCAGGACTTGGCCATAAGAGATTTTTCATAGTGATAAATGTGCAAAAAAGGATGAAAAAGATAGAAATAGAGTGTTGAAAAGAGAAATAAAAAAAGCGTATCAAATGAGGCACGTCTTAAAGAACCGTGTCAGCCAATAGGTGATTTTAACAGATATTAATCTTTAGGTGAAGCAGTCGCTTCACCTGTTGAATTTAATTTTTCTCCTTTTTGTATCTCTCTTTTTAGTAGTTTATTGGCTGTATTGTAATGTACTAAATCAATTGGTAAATCCAAATCTTTTAGAATCAGATATTTAAAAAACTTTACTTTAGCTTTTTTAAACTCCTCTTTTTTCATATTACAGTCTATGGCAATATCAAAATCGCCACCAGTTTTATCATTATCAATTCTACTTCCAAAGAGTATTAATTCACACTTACCAAAAGCCATATTTGCTGCTTTTAAAAACTGCTCTTTAAGATATGGAGATACTCTCATCATATTTCCTTGCAAAATTAAATACTTTTATTACAATCTCTTCAATCTCTTTAAAACTATCAACACAATATTTCAAATCTAGTAGTCCCTCTTCAAGTTCATCCGGATAGTCGTGTTCAAGATTGTTTCTAAGATTTCTAAATTCTATCCATCTGTCAAGATCTATTATCTCCTCTTTTTCAATCAGTGTTAAAACTTCACTCATCTTTGTACAGCTTATTCCAGCTAGGTAGAGTAAGTTCTTAAAAACTTTTGCTCCAAGATAATCTTGCAAAGATGAAAA
>CAZGCF010000011.1:0-13022 GCA_964524095.1 uncultured Campylobacterales bacterium
GCTTCCAATAGAAGGGGTAGATACCAAGTTCATACAGTCACATAAAAAGGTATTAGATACTCTTTTGCAAGAGGTACTTAGTGGTGATGTCTATGACTCCACTATTACTAAACTTTCAGATTATGGATTTGAGAAGAAGTATGGGTTAAGGTATCCATTAAGTCGTATTAGGCTTCGTTCTAAAGATATAAAATTGGCTGGTATTGAAGATATTGAAATCACTTATGAAGCTTTTAATACTCTTGGGTTAAATGCAAAGTATATCTTTATTATAGAAAATCTTACAACTTTTTTAGCTTTTCCACTATTTTCAGATATTGTAGTGCTATATGGAGGTGGTTTCAAAGCTGGACAATTTAAACAAATAGATCTCACTTTTGCCAAAAATATCTATTACTGGGGTGATATAGATACTCACGGTTTTGCAATTCTTTCAAGTTTTAGAGCAATTTATCAAAATGTAAAATCATTTCTAATGGATAGTGAGACAATAGCTCGTTTTAGTTATTTGTGTGTTAAGGAGCCAACCCCTACGACTGTAGAGTTACCAAATTTAACACAAAAAGAGCTGAAAGTTTATGATGCACTGCGGTTTGGAGAGTACAAAGGATTGCGTTTAGAGCAAGAACGAATACCTATTGATTGGTTTAAAATTGAGGTTGAAAAAAAGATAAATTAATATTAATATCTATAACTTCAATAATATTTATTATTTTTAATTTAGAGCCACTATTTTACTTATTATTGTGACAATTCTACACTAAATTTAAATGCATTATTAAAATATAAACTTTTTAATTTTTGTTTCAAAACTGTTTTAATATAATTGATTGACTCTTGCCAAAAATGCCTTATTATGGACTTTCCTAACAGGAAAGTTGGGTGTTTGATGTATTGACTTCTCTAGTTGGTTGATAAAACTGATTAGATTGGTTAATACATACAATGTTAATCAAGTTTTAGGATTTTAAAACTAAAACTTATAATTCTAATAAGAAGGATTCTTCATGGAAGTTTATGTCATTCTTAGTATTATACTGCCCATAATGGCTGGTTTTGTCATCTATTTGGCAAACAATGATCGGGTGACCAGTATATTGACATGTATAATGCTACCTGTGTTATCAATAATGGCATACCTTGTCTATAGTGCAAACTTGCCATTATTGATTAAAACTCCCGCAATATTTAACCTTTTGGTGACCGTTTTTGACTTTTTGTTACTAGGGTATTTTTTGTGGGTTGGATATACCAGAAAAAATATTTTGGTTTCACTTCTTGCAATTGTGCAAATTATACTGTTAATTATAGTTGTCTCTGTAGCACCTCATAGTGATACAGCAAATATATATGTTGACAAGCTTACAGCAATGATGTATTTGCTGGTTGGAATTGTTGGTGTGCCTATTGCAATCTTTTCTACTAGATATATGGATTTTGATGAAAATGATAAACATAAGTTTGTAGCTATTGTTATAGGCTTTTTGGGGGTAATGAATTTTGCAGTTAGTGCTAACAATGTTGAGTGGTTCTTTGCACTCTTTGAGACAACTACTCTTGCTTCACTGGTACTAATTGGCTTTAGAAAAGATGAAGTTGCGATCAACAACTCTACTTTGGCACTTTGGATGAACCAAATTGGTGGGGTTGCAATACTTTTTGCCATAATTCTTATGGTTAAAGATTTTGGTGTTTATCACTTTACAGATCTTTTGGCTATGGATCCTGTTAAAATGTCAATGGCGGCATTTGGATTTCTCTCAATAGCGGCTCTTGTTAAGGGTGCTCAGCTACCATTTCATAAATGGTTACTTGGAGCAATGGTTGCACCTACGCCGGTTAGTGCAATTTTGCACTCAGCTACAATGGTTAAGATTGCTCCATTTCTGATCTTAAGAATCTCTCCTATTATTCAAAATACGCTTCTTTCAAAACTCTTAATTTTAACAACAGGGTTTGTATTTGTTGCGGCGGCAGTTTTTGCTCTTACACAAGATAATTTTAAAAAGATTCTTGCTTATTCAACTATTTCACTTCTTGGATTGATGATGCTCGCCGCGGCAGTTGGTACACCAACAGCTGTTGCAGTTTCAGTTATGTTGATTGTTTTCCACGGTTTTGCAAAAGGGTTCTTGTTTGTTGAGGCTGGTGTCCTTGAAAAACTCTATAAAGTTAAATATGTTAAAGATATGAATCGCCTTTTTGAAAGAGCTCCTCTTGCTTTGATGTTTATATTCTTCGGTTTTTTAAATATGACCTTTATTCCTTTTGGTACATTTATCGGAAAATGGCTTATGATTGAAGAGGCGAGTAACTTTTTATCTTCTGGTGGATTTGTGATGCTTATTCTTCTTGTAGCAACTGGTGGTGTCTTTTTGAGTGTGCTTTATATAAAAGTTTTAGGTGTAGCGATTAAACATCACCGCTTTAGTAAAATAGACTTCTCTCCTATGGATAAGAATTTCTTATATGTATCTCTTTGGTACTATTTGTGGTTAGTAGTAATGACAATTTTTATTGCTCCATTTATTGGTAACTTTATTATGGATATTGCCTCATCAATTGCAGGTCATGTAGATATTTATGCTGATGGATTGTCTTTAGTTGTTGGAGACTCAATGCTATACTTTTGGCAGATTGTTGGAGCGTTAATTTTGCTTCTAATTATTCATGCCGCACCTATTTTTATTAAACTCAAAGTTGATCAAGCGCATCCATATAACTGTGGAGAGATATATAAAAGAGAAGCGGAGAGTTATGATTTTAACTTTATTACAAAATATGAAGAGAAGATCAATGTATTTGCAGTGACCCTCTTCTTACTTGTGTTGGTTTTAGGAGGACAATTGCTATGAGTGCAGTTATATTGACGCTTTTTGCTCCAGTTATTGGAGGATTAATATTTGGTATTGAGAGAGTAGTTCGAGCAAGAATGCAAAATAGAATGGGACCACCGATACTACAGCCATTCTATGACTTTGTTAAATTAATGGAGAAAAGACCTCTTATGGTACACTCATTCCATGCATCTATGGGGGTAATGTATTTTATCTCTACTTGGTTTGCAATGGCAGTATTGATGCTTGGAAACAACCTTCTAATTGCCATTTTTTTCCATATCATTTCTATTTTAGCTTTGACAATAGGTGCATTTAGTGTAAGAAGCTCTTATAGTATTATGGGTGCTATGAGAGAGTTGATACATCTTGTCTCTTATGAGCCTGTTATTATTTTAATGGTTGTTGCACTTTATTTAGTAACTGGAAGTTTTGATATTGCACAAATCTTATCTTATGATGGTATTCCTTTGCTTCAGTTACCTTTGGTGTTTCTTGCTTTTGTTGGAACTCTTCCTATGCTTTTGCATAAATCTCCTTTTGATGTTGCAGAAGCACATCAAGAGATTATTGGTGGTCCAGATATTGAGTATAGCGGTCCATTCTATGAAGCAGTCTATACAGGTCGATGGATTGAGTATGTTTATGTATATTTCTTGGTTTTCTTGTTTGGAGGAAGTAACTATTTTGTAGGCACTCTATTAGTTATTTTTACATTCTTGCTTGTAGTTGCTATCGATAACTCAACTGCACGGTTAGATTACAAAAGAATGTTGCAATTCTCTTGGTTTGTTCTGATTCCTCTTTCCATCTTTAATATTTTCTTTTTGGCATTGGGAGGCAAATAATGAGTTTGAGAAAAAAGTCCCCGTGGATATTACACTACAACACGGGTGGATGTAATGGATGTGATATTGAGATTTTAGCTGCACTAGGACCAAAATTTGATATTGAACGTTTTGGTATGCTTAACCGTGGTAACCCAAAACAGTCAGATATTTTACTTGTGACTGGTCCTGTAACTCTTCAATGTAGAGATGTACTTAGACGGTTATATCTTGAAATGCCTGAGCCAAAAGTTGTTGTTGCTATGGGTGCTTGTACTCATGGTGGTGGTGTATTTAGAGATTTTTATCATGTTGAGAATGGGGTCAACAAAATTATTCCGGTTGATGTTTGGATTCCTGGTTGTACGCCAAGAGTTGAAGCCTTAGTAGATGGTTTAGTTGAAGCGATTGAGATTTGGGAGAAGAAGAGTAAAGAGAAAGAGTATCTCATTGGACATAGCGAAGAGTTGTTAAAGCAGATAGGAGTGGTTGATGATTAATCCTGATATAGTAATGAAAGAGGTAACACTAGATAGTGTTAAAGATGAGATCAAATCTTGGTATGATGAAAAGAAGTATCATTATATAACAGTTAATGCAATAGATAATGGAGACTCTTTAACAATTGACTGGGTCTTTTCGGAATATGATGTAAAGAATAAGATCTATGTTTTTAGAGTTGTTGGTATTGCATATGATTCAGTAGTACCTTCTATGGTTGATGTTATTCCATCTGCTTGGTTAAGTGAGTGGGATTTAGCAGATATGTTTGATCTAAATATTGAAAATGCTGTAAGAGGTATGTTCTTGCAACCGGAAGCACCGAAGGCACCGCTGAGAAAGGAGACATATAATGGGAAATAAGATCAAAGTAGTATTTGGTTCTCAGCACATTGCAATTCCTGAACCGGTAAGTTTTGTTTTTCAAACAGAAAATGAGATCATTACTGATGTAGCTGTTGATGTAGGTTATGTTCATAGAGGGATCGAGCAAGCCGCTATTACAAAATTTAACTTTAATAATGTTCAGTATCTTTTAGGACGAGTGTGTGGTCTTTGTTCTATTACGCATGCATCGGCATATATTCATGGAATTGAGCAGATACTTGGTGTTGAGACAAATAAAAAGATAGAATACCTTCGTACATTAGTGGTAGAGCTAGATCGAATTCATTCTCATATGTTGGCAAATGGTCACGTTGCTGAAGTTTGTGGGTATGAAAATCTATTTATGCAAACTTTCAAATATAGAGAGATCTCAACAGAAATATTAGAGATAATTACAGGAAACCGTGTACAGTATGATTACTATAAAATTGGTGGCGTAAGTAGAGATTTAACAGCTGAAAATATAAAGATGATCAGAGCTAAGCTTAAAGAGCTTAGAGAGAATGTTTTAAAACTGATAGAGTTCTTTGAGACAGACTATACATTGGGTTTAAAAACTAAGGGTGTAGGAGTTATCAGTTACGATATGGCTAAAAAGCTCAATACAGCCGGTCCTATAGCAAGAGCAAGTGGACTTAAAACAGATGTAAGAGCTGAGTTTGACTATTTACCTTATGAAGAGCTTGGGTACAAAATGCAAGTGCGTACTGAAGGTGATGTTTGGGCAAGAAATATGGTTCGCTTTGATGAGATTATTAACTCTATTGACATCTGTTTAAATGTTCTTGATGGATTGGGTGAGGGTGATATTCAAGTAAAAGTTAAAGGTCGCCCTAAAGGTGAAACATTTGTTCGTGTAGAGGCTCCTAGAGGAGAGTGTTTCTATTACCTTAAAGGTAATGGAACAAAGGTGATGGAGAGAGTTAGAGTAAGAGTACCGACCTATGCAAATGTTCCGGTCTTAAAAGAGTTGTTTGTAGGTTCGAAATACTCTGATGCTCAAGCGATTGTTTTGAGCTTTGATCCATGTCTTTCATGTACAGCGCGATAAGGTGATGCTATGATAAAGATGTTTATAGAATCATTGAAGAATCTTACAAAAAAACCGGTTACAGTTGGTTATCCTTATACACCATCTCCTGAGCCAGAAGGCTATAGAGGAACGATTCTTTATGATGAGGAGTTGTGTATCTTCTGTGACAAGTGTGAAGATATTTGCCCTCCTGGAGCAATTCTTTTTGAGATTGTTGATGTAGAGAATAATAAAAGGGAGTATAGTTATAACCCATATCTTTGTATTTACTGCCATGCTTGTGTAGATGCTTGTCCTAAAGCGGATGAGGGTTGTTTGGTTCAATCTAATACAAGAGTTTCACCGTTAGGAAGAGATTCTACACTTCCAAAAGATAAAAAATTGGGATATTTCATCAATAGAGTTGAAAGTTCTAATAATTTTGATGCTCAGTGGGATGAGTTTGAAAAAAGAGCAAAAGAGAGCCGTGAAAAATTGGCTGAATATAAGAAGGCTATGAAACTTAAAAAACAGCAGGAAGCTAAAGCAAAACGTGAAGCAGAAGCTAAGCTGAAAGCTGAAGCTGAAAATAGTTAGATATTTTAGTTCAACTCTTGTATATAAACAAGAGTTGAGCTGCAAGTAATCCTCTTTGTTAATCTATCCTATATAATCTTCAAGAAATAAATTATTTACAAAACGTAACATAAAAATAAGAGATAAAAGCGCCATTTTCTTCATTTTTTTTTATTAAATAGATTTAAAATAGTGAATAAAATATTTAAGTGTTTCTAAGTGAAACAGTTAACTACTTATAGAAATTTTAAATTCCGAATCAGTATTCATTTAAAGTTTATTTGCTACACTACAATAACGTTGGTATGAAAACATAAAAAAAGCCTATATATAGGCAAAAAAGGGGTTTTAGATGACGCATATGGTCGTAGAACATCCATACTTTGGCGCTTTTATGCTACTGCTGATCACTTTTGGTGCATTCAGCGCAACTCTATTTGCTTCAAGGTTTGTTAGTCGCAAACTTGCAAGGCTAGATACTGAGAAGCTCAAACTTACTATTTATGAGTGTGGACCAGAGGTAACAAAACAGCCAAACAGAATTTCGGCACAGTTCTATCTGTTTGCCCTTCTTTTCATTCTGTTTGATGTGGAGATCATCTTTATGTTTCCATGGGCAATTGACTTTAAAGTCTTAGGGTGGTTTGGTTTTGTAGAAATGGTTCTGTTTATACTATTGCTTGCAATAGGATTTATATATGCTTGGAAGAAAGGAGCACTTGAATGGCACAGCATCAAGTAAATTATACACAAAGCGGTGGTTTGCCAGTTGCATTGACTACTGTTGACAAGATTCTAAATTGGGGACGCAGTAACTCTATTTGGGCATTAACATATGGGTTGGCATGTTGTGCAATCGAGATGATGGCATCAGGTGCAAGTCGATATGACTTTGACCGTTTTGGTACTATTTTTAGAGCATCGCCGCGTCAAGCTGATGTAATGATTGTTGCAGGAACGCTAACTAAGAAGCATGCTGAGTTTATTCGCCGTCTTTATGATCAGATGACAGAGCCAAAATGGGTTATTTCTATGGGAAGTTGTGCCAATACAGGTGGTATGTTCAACACTTATGCAACTGTTCAAGGGTGTGACCGTGTAATTCCGGTTGATCTTTATCTGCCTGGTTGTGCACCACGCCCAGAGACACTGCAGTATGCGGTAATGCTTCTTCAGCAGAAGATTAGACGTGAGTCAGCTAATAAATCTCAAAAACCTAAAAGGTTGGTATGATGAGACCATATACTCCTAAAGATAATGTACAGAAAAAAGCCTACTATACAGACCGCTTCTGGGTAGCACCTCGTCTGCCAGAAGAGCCTGTACCAAGTGAAGGCATTTATGCTGAAGATTTGGCAGCTGTAAAAGCAAAATGTGAAGTACTTAAAGCTTATATCCAGCGTGAACAGCTTGTAATCTACATTAATCCTGAAGATAATGTTGAAGTACTTCGTACTTTAAAAGAGGAACGCGGCTATGAAATGCTCTCTGAGATGAGTGCAGTCGATTTTCTTGCACAGCGTGGCGGTTTTGAGATTTTCTATCAAATTTTAAATCTTAATACGGCTAAGCGTATTCGAGTAAAATGTTTTGTTAATGAAGATCAAGCAATTGAGAGTGTTAACCCTCTTTATAGAAGTGCTGATTGGTCTGAGCGTGAGATGTGGGATTTAATGGGTGTTAAAGTCAATAACCATCCATACCTCAAGCGACTTATTATGCCAGATGATTGGGAAGGTCATCCACTTCGTAAAACCTATCCACTTGAAGGTGATGAGTTTGCTCAGTGGTATGAAGTTGATAAGATTTTTGGTAAAGAGGCACGTGACATCATTGGTCCAGAAAATAGAGATCCAGCTAGAGTTGATCGATATGATACTGAACGTTTTGCTAGACTTGGGAAAGAGGTGCCAAGAGGTGCAGAACCTAAAGATAGTGAAACTCCAATTCAATACATAGAAGATGATGGTGAATTTTTAATAGATTTAAAAAATCAACCTGGTAAAAATCTAGACAAGAGAAAGTAAGGGGACGCGGATGCAACAAACCAATAAACTAAGACCATTTTTTGAGAACCTGGAGTTTGAACGAGAAGATAACCATATGGTTATCAACTTCGGGCCGCAACACCCTTCAGCACACGGACAGCTTAGACTGATTCTTGAGCTTGATGGTGAACAGGTAGTTCGTGCGGTTCCCGATATTGGATATCTTCACCGCGGTATGGAGAAGATGGCAGAGAATATGATCTATAACGAATTCTTGCCAACAACCGACCGTATGGACTATATTGCTGCAACATCCAACAACTATGCTTTTGCATTAGCAGTTGAGAAGTTGATCGGTCTTGAAGTTCCAAGAAGAGCAAAAGTGATCCGTACAATTCTTTTAGAGCTAAATCGCATAATTTCACACCTCTTCTGGTTGGCAACACACGCACTTGATGTTGGTGCAATGAGTGTCTTCCTATACTGCTTTAGAGAGCGTGAATTTGCAATGGACTTAATGGAAGATTACTGCGGTGCTAGATTGACACACTCAGCTGTACGCATTGGTGGTGTTCCACTTGATCTTCCTGAAGGGTGGTTAGGTGCATTGGCAAAATTTGTCAATGAGCTTCCTAAAAATATAAAAGATTATGAAGATCTTTTGACAGAGAACCGAATTTGGCGTATGCGTCTTGAGGGTGTAGGTGTAGTTCCACCTGAAATGGCAAAAAGCTGGGGATGTACAGGAATTATGCTTCGTGGCTCAGGCATAGAGTATGACATCAGAAAAGAGGAGCCGTATGAGCTTTATGATGAGCTTGAGTTTGATATTCCTGTAACTGATGCGTGTGACAGTTATGGCCGTTATAAACTCTATATGGAAGAGATGCGACAATCTGTCCGCATTATTCAGCAGTTGATTGCTATGTATGATGATACTCCTCCTGAAATTATGGCTCATGCACCGCAATATATTTCGGCACCAAAAGAGGATATTATGACACAAAACTACTCTTTGATGCAACACTTTGTGCTTGTAACTCAAGGAATGCGTCCACCTGTGGGAGAAGTTTATGTTCCAACAGAGAGTCCAAAAGGTGAGCTTGGTTTCTACATCAACTCACAGGGTGAGCCATATCCATATAGATTAAAAGTAAGAGCACCAAGTTTCTGGCACTGTGGAATTTTACAAGACTTACTGCCTGGAACTTATATTGCAGATATTGTTACGATTATTGGTAGTACAAATATCGTCTTCGGCGAAATCGATAGGTAAGGGGGAGATAATGGTACGTTACGATTTACGCCATTTACACGATGATTTCTATGATCGTATGATGGAGTTGTTAGATAATGGAACAAAACCTGGTGAAGTGGCAATTTTCCTATTTGAGATAGGTGACTTCAGCCCTATTCAAAAAACAGCAGATATGGTCAAAGAGGCAGGACATGAGTTATTGAACTCGCTTAAGTTCAATGAAGTTGACTGGACTATTGTAGTGAGAAGGAAAAAGTAGTGGCTCGAGTAGTTTTTTCGACCTGGCGCGGTGAGTTTATCGATAATCGTGGCAAGCCGGAATCTGAATGGGTTGAGTCGGAATATAATTTGCCAGAGCAGTATGAAGCAGATAGAAATGCAAAAGCATTCATAGGCTGGGATGGATTTGCAATTTTCGATGAAGAGGTTGATGTAGTCCGGCTAGCAACAGAGTATGCGGCAACTTATCAGCAATATTCTGAAGCTTGTGGACGCTGTGCACCTGGGCGATGGGGTGGACGAATTTTATATGACTTGATGGATAAAATTGCTCGTGGTGAAGGTGAAGTAAGTGATCTTGAGCACTTAAAAGAGGTTTCAAGAACAATGATGAAAACATCTAAGTGTGAGATTGGACGAACAGTTCCTAAACCGCTTTTAGATATGCTTGAGCACTATCTCGATGCCTTTATGGAGCTTATTGAAAATAAAAAACCGAGCAAAGATTATCATCTTGATGAGATTAAGTACATTGCAAAAGTTACAGCACCTTGTATGGATGCATGTCCTACACATGTTGATATACCTGCATATATTGAAGGTGTACGAGATTTACGTTTTGATGATTCACTTCAGGCGACACGTAAGACAATGCCATTAGCACATACTTGTGGTCGTGTCTGTCCACATCCATGTGAAGATGAGTGTCGGCGTGCAAATCTTGATGAGCCAATTTCAATTATGGAGTTGAAGCGTCTGGGTGCTGATTATGAGACAGATCATGGTCTTGAGTGGCTTCATCCAAAAGAGCCAGCAAAAGAGAAGATCGATAAAAAAGTTGCAATTGTCGGTGCAGGTCCTGCCGGTTTGACAGCAGCATATTATTTAGGGCTTGAAGGTATTCAGTGTGATGTTTATGAAGAGCTTCCTGTTCTTGGTGGTGAAGTTGCAGTAGGTGTTCCTGAGTATCGAATGCCTATTGATAAATATAATAAAGATATCGAGCTTGCAAAGAGTGTTGGTACCAACTTCATAATGAATACAAGAGTAGATGCAGATATGCTCAGAAAGTTTGATAAAGAGTATGATGCTACACTCCTTTCATTTGGTACACGCCTCTCTAAAAAAGTTCGTGCTAAAAATGAGCGTGATGATATGCCGGGTTACTGGGGAGCTATCAGCTTTTTGGATGAGATTAATCTCTATGAAAAATATGGCATTGGAAAACCGGTTGATTTGACAGGAAAAACTGTTGTCTGTGTTGGTGGTGGATTTACATCTATGGATGTTGTAAGATGTTCAATTCGAGCCAATGCAGAGAAGGTTATAATGCTTTATAGAAGGGATGAGAAGACAATCATCCGAAATACAACATATGAAGAGTATCACGAAGCTGTAGAAGAGGGTGTTGAGTTTATATTCCACTCTGCTGTAGAGGAGATTCTTGAAGATGAGAATGGTCATCTTAAAGCTCTTAAGTGTAACCGTTTTGAGCTTGTACCAGATCCTAACGGTGGAAGACCAAAACTTGTAAAGATTGAGGGTGCTGATTTTATAATAGAGTGTGATTATTTGATCCCTGCGGTAAGTCAGTCTGCTGATTTGAGTCTGCTTCCTGAAGAGTGGGAGTTAGAGCTTACAAGCTGGGGTACACTCAAAACAAATGGACGTGACTACATGACAAGTCGAAAAGGGCTGTTTGCGGCTGGTGATTGTGAGTATGGACCAATGACAATCGTTAATGCTGTTGGTCAGGCAAAACGTGCCGCATCAGTCATTTCACGCTATGTTAGAACGGGTGAAATTACACTGACAGATGAAGAGATAATGGAAGATCATCTTAGAAAACTGCGTGTTTACAATAAAGATGAGAAAGTTACAGGCTGGTTACCTGGATTACCAAGACAAGTGAGTGAAAAGTTGTCTGCTGAAGAGAGACGTGATAATAACCGTGAAGTCAATCTTGGTTTTACACAGGAAGAAGCTATAGCTGAAGCTGAACGCTGTATGCGATGCTACTATATTGCAATGACAGCTATATAAGGATGTGGTTAATGATTACATTAACAATAGATGGACAGAAAATTAAAGCTAAAAAGGGAGATACAATCCTGCAAGCGGCACGTCGAGCAGGATTATATATTCCTACAATGTGTTATTTGACTAAAGTTAAACCTATAGCTTCATGCCGACTTTGTGTTGTTGAAGTTGAAGGAGTAGATGGTTTTATTTTAAGTTGTCAGGCTCCTGTTTTAGATGGTATGGAGGTACGGACTAATTCAGTAGAACTATTCAGCCATCGACAAAATATTATGAAGCTATATGATGTCAACCACCCTTTAGAGTGTGGTGTTTGTGACAAAAGTGGCGCATGTGATCTACAAAACAAGACACTTGAGTTTGGTGTTGACACTCAAGAGTTTTCAGCAAAAGATAAAAGCCGCGATCTTAAAAAGTGGGATTTTATAGGTTATGATGAGTCTCTCTGTATTTTGTGTGAAAGGTGTGTTCACGTATGTAATGAAGTGATTGGTGATGATGCCATTGAGATTCATTATGGTGGATATGGCTCTAAAATTCAACCAAAAGGTACTAAAGAGCTTGAGTGTACAAATTGTGGAGAGTGTGTAGCTGTTTGTCCAGTAGGTGCTTTGACAAGTAGAGATTTTCAATACTCTGCAAATTCTTGGGAGCTTCAAAAGATTCCAGCAAGTTGTGCTCACTGTAGTGCAGGGTGTGCACTCTATTATGAAAGAAAATATATTGGAGTATGTGAATTGAATGAGAAAAAGATCTATCGTGTAACTAATGAGTTTGAGTTTACAACACTTTGTGGTGCAGGACGCTTTGGGTTTGATTTTGAAAATCGTGTTGAAGGCAAGGATGAAGAGGCTTTTAATAAAGCAGTTGAGAGCTTTAAAAAGGCTGATACGATCCGCTTTACAAGTCGCATAACAAATGAAGAGGCGATGATCTTGCAAAAACTTAAAGAGAAGTATGGTTACAAACTTATCAATGAGGATGCAAGAAGGTATCAAAAGTTTCTTGAGAGTTATGCGACTATGAGTGGTAAGACTCTCTTTAACGGATCGCTGGAGTCTATTGCAGATGCTGATGGAATTATAGTTTTAGGTACACGAATAGTTACTGATAATCCAGCCGTTCGTTATCACATAACTATGGCATCAAAACGTCATAACGCCCGTGTTATCTATATGCATCCAATGGAAGATAAGCAGATGCAAAATGTTGTAACTCAGTTTGTTAAGTATGAGGTTGGAACAGAAGAGGGTGTTATTGCAATGCTTGCCAAGACAGTGTTGGAAGGCAAAGTAGATGTCAAAAAGATTGAGAGCTATTTAGATGATTTGGATGATGGTTATCTAAGTGCTGAAAGTAATGTTGGAGAAGAGGAGC